>JAISGJ010000148.1 GCA_031263105.1 Coriobacteriales bacterium | reverse complement strand
TTCGACGGCGCAGCGGACGCCCGCCGGTCGAAGGGCCCCCCCGCCCGGCCGTTGGACACTGCGTGTCCAACGCTTCCTCGGCGGGGCTCGGACTGCCAGTGGGGGCTCGGGATGACAGTGGGGGCTCGGGATGGCAGTGGGGGCTCGGGATGACAGTGGGGCGTGAGCTCGGTAACGGATGACAGTGGGGGTGTGCTCAGGGTGCACAGGGTGTGCACAGTGCGCAGTGCACAGTAACGGTGTGCGGTAACCGTAGGATGTGCAGGGTTCCTGTCCAAGAGGTGCTATCATGGAACAGCTTATGTTCGTACTGAGAGCATGTGGGTCGGCCTGCGCTGGACGGGCGCCCCCTCTGAGGCCTCTCGGTGCGAAGCGGAGCGCCCACTTATGGGACTGGAGAGGATAGGTACATCCGAAGGGAGAACAATCATGAACCTGCAACGTCCGAACTCGAACGATGCCACGCAGACCGTCAACCGTTCACGGAGCGTGGTGCCCGTCAGCGGATTGTGCACGCGCTGTCTCGACGACTGCCGTGGCAACTGCGAGGTGTTCAAGTCCTCGTTCCGCGGCCGCGAGGTCATCTACCCCGGGCCCTTCGGCCATGTGACCGCAGGCGCGGACAAGGACTACCCCATCGACTACTCGCACCTCAACATCAACGGGTATGCGCTGGGTCTTGAGGGGCTGCCCGAAGGCCTTGAGGCAGGCCCTGACACCGCGACCTTCCCCACCGTCGATACCGGCACGGAGTTCGGCTGGAAGAACAAGGTGCGCATGACCATGCCCATATTCACGGGGGCCCTCGGCTCCACCGAGGTCGCGCGCGCCAATTGGGAGCAGTTCGCCATCGGCACTGCGATAGCGGGCATCTCGCTGGTCTGCGGTGAGAACGTCTGTGGCATCGACCCTGCCCTTGAGCGCGATGCGCAGGGCAAGGTCACCAAGGCCCCCGACATGGAGCGTCGCGTCAAGCTGTACAAGGAGTTCCAGGAGGAGCACGGCGACATCCTCGTGCAGATGAACGTCGAGGACACCCGTCTCGGCGTCGCGCGCTACGTCATCGAGGAGCTTGGCGTGGAGACCGTCGAGCTCAAATGGGGCCAGGGCGCGAAGTGCATCGGCGGCGAGATCAAGGTCGACAGCCTCGAGCGCGCCCTTGAGCTGCAGAGCCGTGGGTACATCGTGACCCCTGACCCCTCCAACGAGGCGATACAGGCTGCGTTCAAGGACGGCGCCATCAAGCATTTCGAGCGCCACAGCCGTCTCGGCTTCATAGACGAGGAGGACTTCTACAACAGCGTCGAGGAGCTGAGGGCGCTCGGCGCCAAGCGTGTGACGCTCAAGACCGGCGCCTACCCCATGCGGGAGCTTGCCATGGCGCTCAAGTGGTCGTCCAACGCGCACATCGACCTTCTCACCATCGACGGCGCCCCCGGCGGCACGGGCATGAGCCCCTGGCGCATGATGGAGGAATGGGGCATCCCGACCTTCTATCTTCAGTCGATGGCCTATGAGCTGGCGGGAATGCTCGATGCACAGGGCGCCTACGTGCCCGACCTCGCCATCGCCGGCAGCTTCTCCGAGGAGGCGGGCATCTACAAGGCGCTCGCCATGGGTGCGCCGTACTTCAAGGCCGTCTGCATGGGCCGCGCGCTCATGATCCCCGGCTTTGTGGGCAGGAACATCGAGAAGTGGATCAAGGAGGGCAACCTTCCCAAGACCGTCAGCGAGTTCGGGGCGACGAAGGAGGAGATATTCGTCTCCTACGAGACTCTCAAGGCCAAGTACGGCAAGGACATCGACCGCATCCCGCTCGGCGCCGTCGGCATCTACACCTACGCCGACCGCCTCAAGGTGGGCCTCCAGCAGATCATGGCGGGCTCGCGCTGCATGAACCTCGCCTCCATCACCCGCGACAACCTCGTCGCGCTCACTCCCGAGGCGGCCGAGGTCTCCGGCATCACCTATGTGATGGATGCCTTCCGCGAGCAGGCGCTGGAGATCATCCGGGGCTGACACCTCACGACAGAGCGGCAGCTGTGCGACGACCGCGTTAGTTCACGCCCCACGGATACCCCACTGTCATCCCGAGCCCCGCTGTCATCCCGAGCCCCGCTGTCATCCCGAGCCTGCCGAGGGATCCTCGACCGCGCCAGCGGTCGACTGCAGGTCGAGGGATCCTCGACCGCGCAAGCGGTCGACCGCAGGTCGAGGGCCCCCCCGACCTGCCGTTGGACACTGCGTGTCCAAGGATTCCTCGGCGGAGCTCGGAATGACAGGGGGGCGTGAACTGTAACACGACCGCAGCTGCCGCACGGCGCTGCTGCGGGGCGCTGCCGCACGGCGCCGCACGGCGCTGTCGCACGGCGCTGTCGCACGGCGCGGCACGGCGCTGCCGCACGGCGCTGCCGCACGGCGCCACACGGCGCGGCACGGCGCCACACGGCGCGGCACGGCGCCGCACGGCGCTGCCGCACGGCGCACAGGCTGGCAAGCAGGGCTGCCCAAAGTAGGGTATCATTTGAAAGTTGCCTTTTGCGAGGAGCACAGTACGGGCGAGTGCGTCGTTTGAAAGGAACAAGGGCCCGGTGGGCCCTTGTTTGGAGCAACGAGCCTGCGAGTGCGACGGCTAGGGCGGTAGCACGGTGCGCTCTCGTTGGAGGAAAGCAAACGGAGGGAAGCCAGCCAGGCCAGGCTTGTTCTTATGGGGTTCGACTTGCTGCATACCGTGTTGTTGGGCGCTGTCGCATTCGTCGTCACGCTTGCGCTTGTCCCTACCTCAAAGCGATTGAGCAAGCGGTTCGATGCCATAGACTATCCCAGCAAACGTCGGATCAACACCTACCCCGTGCCACGCCTGGGCGGGCTCGCCCTGTTTGGCGGCCTGTTGGTCGCCTTGGTTGTCGAGGCGGTCGGCGAGTTCGTCTGGGGATGGCCGGGCCTGTTCAACTCGGGCAACCTTCCCACCATCCGGTACCTTGGCGTGATGGCCGGCATCACGTTCATGGTGGGAGTAGGTGCCGTTGACGACATCAAGAGGCTGCACCCGGGCATCAAGTTCGTCGGCCAGCTCGTAGCCGCGTCCGCCATCGTCTTGTCGGGCGTCCTGCTCGAAGGCATAGGCAACCCCTTCGGAAGCGAGCATGTCGCCTTCGGCTGGGTCTCCTATCCGCTCACCATCCTCTACCTCGTCGCCTTTGCCAACATCATCAACCTGGTCGACGGGCTGGATGGGCTTGCCGCCGGCGTCGTCGCCATCGTCGCCTTCGGTTTGCTCTGCGTCGCCCTCCTCAAGGGGCGCACGGAGGCGATGATCCTCTCCATCGTCCTCGTCGGCGTCTGCCTTGCGTTCCTGCGGTACAACCGGCACCCTGCATCCCTGTATATGGGGGACTCCGGCTCGTTGATGCTCGGCACCCTGCTCGGGGTCGTCTCCCTTATCGGGGCCATGCGCTCTCCGACCGTCATCGCCCTGACCGCTCCCATCATATTCGCGGGCTTCCCCGTGCTGGACACCCTCTTTGCCATTATCCGGCGCATCCGGCGCAGGCAGCCGGTGCACCTGTTCGACATGGACCACTTCCATCACGTCATGTTGCGCAACGGGCTCAACCCTCAGCAGGTGGTCGTTATCGTCTATGTCTGGACGGCCGTGTTGACAGGGGGCGGTATACTTATCTCCAACAGCCACGGCATCGTGGTCTATGCGCTCTTTGCGGGACTGGCCCTCATATCGGCGTTCCTGATATGGCGGCTCGGCCTGTACACCTCGGTGCTGCGCCATCATTACAGCCCGCGCGTGAGGCCAGGGGAGTCGGACACGGGGCCGGATGCGGGCTTGGGCGAGGCGCCGCCAGGGCCGGGTGAGATGCCAGGGCCGGGCGAGGCGCCGCCGGGGCAGCAGGGGCCGGAATCGGGGTCGGCACCGGGCGCACGCCAGCCAAGGCAGGATGCAGGAAAGGAAGGCATGTGAAAGGAATCGTTCTTGCGGGAGGGTCGGGCACACGGCTCTATCCGGTGACGCTCGTCACATCCAAGCAGCTTCTGCCGGTCTACGACAAGCCCATGATCTACTATCCGCTCAGCATCCTCATGCTGGCGGGCATCCGCGACATCCTCCTCATCTCCACGCCGCACGACCTCCCCAACTTCGAGCGGCTTCTCGGCGACGGCTCGAGCTTCGGCATCAGCCTCAGCTATGCGGTGCAGCCCTCGCCCGACGGCTTGGCCCAGGCGTTCATCATCGGGGAGGAGTTCGTGGGCGAAAGCAGCTGTGCGCTCATCCTCGGCGACAACATCTTCTACGGCAACGGCTTGACGCGCCACCTCAAGACCGCCGCCGCCCGTGCGCAGGGCGCCACGCTCTTCGGGTATTATGTGGACGACCCCCAGCGCTTCGGCATCGTGGAGTTCGACGAGGAGGGCAAGGCCATCTCCTTGGAGGAGAAGCCCGCCTTGCCCAAGTCCAACTACTGTGTGACGGGGCTCTACTTCTACGACGAGCGGGTCTGCGAGTTCGCGCACAGGGTCAAGCCGAGCGCACGGGGCGAGCTGGAGATAACCGATCTCAACCGCCTGTACCTGGAGGACGGCTCCCTCGACGTCATCACCTTGGGGCGGGGCTACACCTGGCTCGACACCGGCACCGTCTCCACGCTGTATCAGGCAAGCGAGTTCGTCAAGGTGATCCAGGAGCACCAGGGGCTCGTGCTGGCCGCGCTCGAGGAGATCGCCTACCTCAACGAGTGGATCGACGAGGACAAGCTGCGTGAGACTGCCGAGCGCTATGGGAAGTCGTCCTATGCGGAGCACCTGAACAATGTGGCGGCACGTAAGATCATCACTTCGAAAAAGGACTTTTAACCCATGATGGACATTCTTATCACCGGCGCGAACGGGCAGTTGGGCAACGAGCTTCAGCGCATCATTCGGGACGGGGCCGCGCAGATCGGTCCCTCCTTCTCCGACTACCGGGACGCGCGGATGGCCCTGACGGACATGCAGGAGCTCGACATCACCGACTGGCCGGCGGTGCAGCGCTTCGTTTCCGAGGGAGGCTTCGACCTTATCATCAACTGTGCCGCCTATACGGACGTGGACGCCTGCGAGACCCATCAGGACCTCGCCTACGCGGTCAACGCGGACGGGCCGCGCAACCTTGCGCGCGCCGCACAGCAGACAGGTGCCGTGCTGGTGCACGTCTCGACCGACTACGTGTTCGCGGGCGACGACCCCACGCCCCGCATCGAGACGGACCCGTGTGCGCCCCAGAGCATCTACGGCAAGAGCAAGCTCCTCGGCGAGCAGGCGGTCGCCGAGGAATGCGAGCGCTACTTCATCGCGCGGACGGCATGGCTGTACGGCCTTGTCGGCAAGAACTTCGTCAAGGCCATTTTAGAGCGGGCGCGCAGCGCCGGTGCGATACAGGTGGTGGACGACCAGCATGGCAACCCCACCAACGCCAACGACCTCGCCTACACCCTGCTCAAACTTGCGCGTACCACGGAGTATGGCATCTATCATGCCACCAACAACGGCGTTTGCAGCTGGTTCGACTTCGCGGTCGCCATCGTGGACGGCGCGGGCGTGCCCTGCACGAAGACCCCCTGTTCCAGCGATGAGTTCGTGCGCGCCGCCAAGCGCCCTGCGTACTCGATGCTGGACAACGCCCGTCTCAGGGCCACCGTGGGGGACGAGATGCGCGAATGGCAGGACGCCCTCGCCAGCTATCTTGCGGAATACCTGGCGAAGGAGCGCCCATGAGGGAGGCAGCGTACAGGGAAGAAGCGCCTGCGAGGAAGGAGCGCCCATGAGGACCTATCTTGTTACCGGAGGCGCGGGCTTCATCGGCTCGAACTACGTCCTCCAGCTTCTCCAAAAGGACGCCGAGGTTCTCGTGCTCAACGTCGACAAGCTCACCTATGCTGGCAACCTGGAGAACCTTCGCGCGATAGAGGGGGACAAGCGCCACGTCTTCGTGCAGGCGGACATCTGCGACCCCGTGCGCATCGCCGAGCTCTTCGCCTCCTACGACATCGACTACGTCGTCAACTTTGCGGCGGAAAGCCACGTCGACCGCAGCATATCCGACCCGCAGATATTCACGCAGACCAACGTGCTGGGCACGGTGAACCTGCTGCAATGTGCCCGGGAGGCCTGGCAGGTCGTCGGCTCCGCCGCATCCGCCGACGACCGCTACCGTCCCGGCGTCCGCTACCTCCAGGTCTCGACCGATGAGGTCTACGGCTCGTTGGGCCCCGAGGGCTTCTTCACCGAGCAGACCCCGCTCGACCCCCACAGCCCGTATGCGGCGAGCAAGGCGGCGGCCGACCTCTTTGTCAAGGCCTTTGGGGACACCTACCGGCTTCCCGTCAACATCACCCGCTGCTCCAACAACTACGGGCCCTTCCAGTTCCCCGAGAAGCTCATACCCCTGATGCTCAACAACGCCCTGCACCATCAGGCGCTGCCCGTCTACGGGGACGGCATGCAGGTGCGCGACTGGCTGTACGTGGAGGATCACTGCAAGGCCATCGACCTGGTGCTTGAGGGCGGCGTGCCCGGCGAGGTCTACAACATCGGGGGGCACAACGAGCGCACGAACATCCAGATCGTCAAAGGGATCCTCTCCTATGTGGGCGAGAAGGTCGATCGCTCGGTCGACGAGCGCCTCATCGAGCATGTGACCGACCGTAAGGGGCACGACCGCCGCTACGGCATAGACCCCACGAAGATAGGGGAGGCCTTGGGCTGGCGGCCGCAGACCGCCTTCGAGGACGGCATCGTAAGGACCATCCAGTGGTACCTCGACAACCAGGACTGGGTCGCCGGGGTGACCTCCGGCGCGTATCGCGACTATTACAAGCGGATGTACGGCGCCCGGTGATACGAGGGAGGCGATGGTTACACGTCACACCCCCACTGCCTGTACGGCGCACGGTGACGCGTGGCTGCTGCCCACACGCCCACTGCCTGTACGGCGCCCGGTGGCGCGTGGCTGCTGCCCACACGCCCACTGCCTGTACGGCGCCCGGTGACGCGTGGCTGCTGCTCACACGCCCACTGTCATTCCGAGCTTCGCCGAGGAATCTTTGGACACGCAGTGTCCAACGGCAGGTCGGGGGGCCCTTCGCCCTGCGGTCGACCGCTGGCGCGGTCGAGGAGTCCTCGGCAGGCTCGGAATGACAGTGGGGGCTCGGAATGACAGTGGGGGCTCGGGATGGCAGTGGGGGCTCGGAATGGCAGTGGGGGCTCGGGATGGCAGTGGGGGGTGTGAAAGTAACGGTGCGCGGGAGACGATAATCAGGTAGTATCGTCTCCCGAGGGTTCGTTGCCGACATTCGTGGCAAGGTTGTGGCAAGGTGACGGCTTGCTGTCGACGGTTCTCTTGAAAGGGTTGGTATGGCTCAGCATCTCAGGCAGAGCGCAACGGAACAGAAGAAGCAGCAGAAGGGGCAAGGGGAGCAGCAGAAGGGGCAGCAGGAGAAGAAGAAGCTGCGCATAACCCCCAAGCGCGCCCTCATAGGAGGCGGCATCCTGCTTGCCGCCGTACTCGTCGCCGTGGGTGTCTGGGCGGCGCTCTACACGCAGCGTATCGACGAGGGTCTGGCGTTCGACGGGCAGGCGCAGGCGAGCATCTCGCAGGCCCTTGTGGCCCCCAAGGAGGTCGACGACCCCTATTACGTGCTGCTCCTCGGCTCCGACTCGCGCACGCCGGGCGACTACACCGGTCGCTCCGACACCATCATCCTTGCGCGTATCGACCCCGAGGTCCCCCAGGCCATGCTTCTCAGCATACCGCGCGACACGGAGATCCAGCTCGAAGGCTACGGCTCCCAGAAGATCAACTCGGCCTACACCTACGGGCAGCAGGCGGGCGCGATACAGGCGGTCTCTGCCCTGTGCGGCGTCGACATCGCCCATTACGTGGAGATAAACTTCGAGGGCGTCGTCGGCTTGGTCGACACCTTGGGAGGCGTGACGGTCGATGTGCCGGTTTCCGTGTACCTCGACGGCGTCAGCATCGAGCCGGGGGAACAGCGGCTCGACGGTGCGCAGGCGCTCATCCTCAGCCGGTGCCGCAGCTATCCCACGGGCGACTACCAGCGGGTCGTCAACCAGCGCATCCTCCTCAAAGCGGTCGTCAAGGAGGTGCTTGCCGCCGACCCCGTCGCCCTGCCCGGTCTCATCGAGGGGCTGGCCGCCTGCGTCAGGACCGACCTGACGTCTCTGGATGCCGTCTCCTTGCTGCTCGGCCTGAAGGACATACAGGACGACGACATCTACATGGAGACCATCCCCTCGTACAACAACTACCACGACGAGGCCTCCTACATCGCGATCCAGGAGCCCGAGTTCTCCGAGATGATGGAGCGCGTCAGACAGGGCCTGCCGCCCGTCGACCCCGACGCGTCCGCGACCCCCGAGACGGACCACTATGTCGTCACCGAATAGGACACACAGGGGGACGGTTCTTTTGTGCTACCGAAAGAGGGTCGAGGCCGATACGGCGGCACAAAAGAACCGGCCCCCTGTGTCCTTGTCCCCCTGTGTCCTTGGAGCGGCATCCGTGGCGGGGGCGGCCTTGTGACCGGTGAGGTCTCCGTCGTCCTCGCTGCCTGTAACGGGAGCCTTTATCTGCGCGAACAGGTGGAATCCATCCTGCCGCAGCTGCACGAAGGCGACCAGCTGATACTCTCGGTCGATCCCTCGACGGACGGGACCTGCGACCTTGCGTGCGGTCTCGCCGCCGCCGACTCCCGCATCGTGGTGCTCCAAGGCCCCGGCCAGGGCGTGCCCAGGAACTTCGAGCAAGCCATAGCGGCAAGCGAGGGCGCGTATGTCTTCCTCAGCGACCAGGACGACGTCTGGTGCCCCCACAAGGTGGCAGCGGTGCGCGACGCCTTCGCCGCGAGCGGTGCCGCACTCGTCCTCCACGATGCCCAGGTCGTCGATCAGGACCTTGAGGTCGTCGCCCCCTCGTTCTTCGCGCAGCGGGGCAGCAGGCCGGGATACTGGCGCAACATCCTCAAGAACTCCTACATCGGGTGCTGCATGGCCTTTCGACGCGAGCTCACGCAGGTCGCGCTGCCCTTTCCCGAGCGGATCCCCATGCACGACCAGTGGCTCGGCCTAGTGGGGGAGAAGAACGGCGGCGTCTTCTTCCTCGACGAGCCGCTCATCGCCTACCGCCGCCACACGGCCAATGCCACCGCCACCACCCACGCAGGCCTCGCCCAGATGCTCGCCTGGCGCATCCGCCTCGTGCGCGAACTCAGGAGGCGCAGCTTCTCCGCCTCCTGATTAGCGGCTTCTACCTCATGGTACCCACTGTCATTCCGAGTGCAGGGGCGAAGCCCCGGAACCGAGGAATCCTCGGCAGGCTCGAATGACAATGGGGTGGGAACTGTCACGCTGTGTCTTATTTGGTATGATTTATCACTCAGATAAACGCGGGGAAGAGCCTTAAGAAGGAGAGACCCATGGGCAAGTTCACGTTCACGGCAACGGACATCGAGGGCGTCTTTGTTGTCGAGCCCGCCGTCTTCGGTGACGAGAGGGGCTATTTTATGGAGACCTACCACGAGGGCGACTTCCACGAGGCGGGCATCACGGCGCGCTTCGTGCAGGACAACCAGTCCAGCTCCACCAAGGGGGTGCTGCGTGGGCTGCACTTCCAGAAGCGGTTCCCGCAGGCCAAGCTCGTGCGTGTTATCAGCGGCGAGGTGTTCGACGTGGCGGTGGACATCCGTCCCGGCAGCCCCACGTTCGGCAAATGGGCAGGGGTGCGCCTCAGCGCGGAGAACAAGCGGCAGTTCTTCATCCCCCGGGGCCTCGCCCACGGCTTCCTCGTCCTCAGCGAGACGGCGGAGTTCGCCTACAAATGCGACGAGTTCTACCACCCCGAGGACGAGGGCGGCCTCCTCTGGAACGACCCCGCCATCGCCATCGCCTGGCCCCTGCCCCCCGGCACGCCCCCCCAGCTCTCCGAGAAGGACGCGCAGAACCCTCGGCTTCGTTAAGCTGAAAACTTCGGCGGTTACCGTCCACCCCCCCCCCCCCCCCCCCACTGCCACCCCGACCCCCCACTGCCACCCCGACC
>JAISGJ010000119.1 GCA_031263105.1 Coriobacteriales bacterium | reverse complement strand
GAGGCCACAGCTCGCGCCCCACTGTCATCCCGAGCCCCCACTGTCATTCCGAGCTCCGCCGAGGAATCTTTGGACACGCTGTGTCCAACGGCAGGTCGGGGGCCCTTCGACCTGCGGTCGACCGCTGGCGCGGCCGAGGATCCCTCGGCTTCGCTCGGGATGACAGTGGGGGCTCGGGATGACAGTGGGGCGCGAGCTGTGGCCTCGCAGGCAGGACGGCTTAATAGACAAAGCTAAGATTCCTTTGCGAGCAGGACGAGGAAGGCATTTTGGTTCTCATATGGTAGGACAGACAGAAAAAACGTACAATACTTCATGAAGGGTCACTCCGCACGTGCTTTTTACAGAGCCGTCACGGAGATGAGCGTGGTGGCAGACACAGCGAAGCACAGCATGGCAAGGGAGGTGTCTCATATCCCCAAGGTCTATACGGAAAAGGACGTCCTGACCGCTGCGAGGGAGCGGATGTCCTTGATCCTCTCCTGCTTTTCCCGCCTGTACCTGTGCGTGTCGGGCGGGAAGGACTCGTCCGTCATGCTCCAGCTCTGTGCGGAGGTCGCGCGGGAGCAGGGCAGGACGTTCAGCGTGTTGCTCATCGACATGGAGAGCCAGTACCAGGCGACCATCGCCCACGTCGAAAGGCTGCGGCAGCTCACCGCCGACGTGGTGGACCGGTTCTACTGGTGCTGCATGCCCCTCTCCCTGCGCAACGCCGTGTCCGTCATCCAGCCTGCATGGATATGCTGGGACAGCGATGCAAGGGATGCCTGGGTGCGGGACATGCCGGCCCACGACTGCGTGGTCAACGAGGACAACTGCCCAGAGGACTGGACCTGGTTTTACAAGGGAATGGAGTTCGAGGAGTTCACATATGAGTTCAGCCAGTGGTTCCAGCGACAGGCCGACGTGCCGGCAGCGGTCGGCATCGCCATCCGAAGCGACGAGAGCCTGAACCGGTTCGGCACGATCGTCAGCACGACCAAGCAGACCTTCCGGGGCCACGGCTGGACGACAAGGCTCCAGGTCCCTGACCCGCGCTGCCTCGTCTATCATTTCTATCCCTTGTACGACTGGAAGGCCGAGGACATCTGGGGGGCCGTGAGCCGGCTCGACCTTGAGTTCAACGAGATCTACGAGCTGATGTACAAGAACGGCCTGGGCATCCATCAGCAGCGCCTGTGCCAGCCCTATGGCGACGACCAGCGCAACGGCCTCGACCAGTTCCGGGCGTTGGAGCCGGAGACCTGGGAGAAGGTCGTAGGCAGGGTGCACGGCGTGAACTTCGGCAACATCTACGCCAGGACGTCCCTTCTCGGCAACCTGAGGTCGGAGAAGCCCGCAGGCATGAGCTGGCAGCAGTACAGCGTGTTTTTGCTGGAGAGCCTGGGCCTGTACGCGCCCGAGCTGCGCGACCACTACCATCGGAAGCTCCAGACCTTCTTCCATTGGTGGCATCGCAACTACGGGATAGGGATCGAGGACGTCCCGGACGAGGCGGATCCCAAGCTGGAAAGCCAGAAGAAGGCCCCCAGCTGGAGGAGGGTCGCCCGGGCCATCGAGAAGAACGACTTCTGGCTGAAGCGGCTGAGCTTCGGGCAGACCAAGACCGACAAGGCGCTTTTGGCGAAGCTGAGGAGGAAGTACCGGAACCTGGTCTGCCTGGAGGACGCAGAGGACGCGCAGCTCCGCAAGGCGATACAGGAGGACGGAGATGAGTGACCTCCATATGCGCCGCTACGACGGCAGTTACGACAGGGGCGCCTTCTACGCGAAGATGGGCCGGTTCTTTGCGGAGGAACCGTACAGCCGGCAGATGCCGTACCTGCGCAACAAGCCGGAGAAGGTCTGGTTCACCGTCGAGAGGGACGGCGAGGTCATCGCCTTCTCCTCTCTCGACGTCAAGGCCGGATACGTGGAGTTCACGACGGAATACGTGGAGTCCCGCTATCGCAGGAAGGGCCTGTTCCGGGCACTGACGGAGGCCCGCTTCCTCTATTGCCGGGACATGAAGCTACCGATAAGGACCTCGACCAGCATCGGGTTCATCAGGGACTACTATGTGCGCAGGGGCTTCGAGGTCTACCGGGAAACCAAGAACTACTGGTTCCTGCGCAGGGACGGTCAGGAAGCGGCAGATGAGAAGGGGAAAGGCGCCTATGCCTCACGACAACTCGGAACTCGACGACCTGACGGAACGGATCAGGCAGCTCCTCGAACCGATGGGACTGGAAGAGAAGGTCCTGGCGTTGAACAGGATCCGAGGAGAGCTGAGCAAGGTCTCCCCGTTTGACGACCCGGTCGACCACGTCCTCTGGGTGCCTGCCGAGAACGTGCAGGCCAACGAGTACAACCCCAATCTCGTCGCACCGGACGAGATGGAGCTGCTCCACACCTCCATCCGGTTGGACGACTTCACGCAGCCGATCGTGTCCTACCGCATCGATTCCGACCGCTACGAGATCACCGACGGCTTCCACCGCAACAAGGTGGGCCGGTACCCGGACATCGCGCAGCGGCACCATGGCTACCTGCCCCTGTCCGTCATCGACAAGCCCCTGGACGAGCGCATGGGCTCCACCATCCGCCACAACCGCGCCAGAGGGACCCATCAGATCCGCTCCATGAGCGACATCGTCGTCAGCTTGGCGAAGATGGGCTGGTCGGACGAGAGGATAGAGGAGAGCCTGGGCATGGATCTGGACGAGGTCATCCGCCTGAAGCAGGTCAGCGGGCTCAAGGAGGCCTTCCAGGACCATACGTTCTCGAAGTCATGGGTGGAGTTCGAGCGCACATACTATGCGAAATGAGGCCCGTCGGCGTCGATGGGCCGCCTGCTGCGCGAAAAGCGGCCGGCGCTCGGCCCGGCTCCTTACTCCAGCACGCCGACGAAGCGCATGACCTCGGCGAGACGGGCGCGCTGTTCCTCGGTCGCGTCGATGAGGGGCAGGCGCACGCCGCCGCAATCGAAGCCGAGGAGCTGCAGGGCGGCCTTCACCATGATGGGATTTGCGGTGACGAACAGCTCCCTCATCAGCGGCCGGAGCCTGTCGTGGGCCGCCTGGGCGCGGGCGTGGTCGCCTTCTGCCATGGCGGCGACGATCTCCTTCATGCGCTCGGGCGCGACGTTGCCTGTCGTGGTGATGACGCCGTGGCCGCCGACCTCCATGATGGGCAGCGTGGCCTCGTCGTCGCCCGAGTAGACCACGAAGCCTTCGGGGGCGCCGTCGATGATGCGCCGTATCTGCCCGAGGTCGCCGCTCGCCTCCTTGATGGCGACGATGTTGTCCACGTCATGGGCAAGGCGCAGCGTCGTGGCCGCCTCCATGTTTATCACGCAGCGCCCGGGGATGTTATAGAGGATCGTCGGCACCTGGGCCGCCTGCGCGATCGACCTGAAATGCCGGTACAGGCCCTCCTGGGGCGGCTTGTTGTAGTAGGGCACCACGGCCATGATGCCGTCGATGCCGAGGCCGGCCACCTCGCGTGCAAAGGCCTCGGAATCCGCCGTGCAGTTGTCGCCGACGTTCGCGATGACGGGCACCTGGGCGCCGACCGCGCCCAGCACGGCCTTGAACAGCTCGATCTTCTGGGGATAGAAGACGGTCGGCGACTCGCCGGTCGTCCCGTTGACGATGAGGGCATCGGAGCCCCTCTCGACAAGGCTGACGGCAAGCTCCTGTGCCCTGTCGAGGTCGAGCTCGCCGTGCTCGTCGAAGGGCGTTATCATGGCCGGTATGAAGCGGCCGAAGGCTCTCGTCGTTGCCATGGGCATCTCCTCTACGTCGTGCGTCGGCCCGGGGCCGTCGCCCTGCCCTCCTCGGGGACAGCGGCATCCTCGGGGGCGCTCTTTCGGAGACGACGGTCAATCATCGCATACCGCCTTCCGGCCGGTTTGCCCCGTCGTCTCCTCCCCAATGTAACAGTTCCCGCGCTCCTGCGGCGCCTTCTCCAGACCAAACGCCCGGTGGAGCGCCTGGGCGGCGGGGACGAGGTCGTCCTCGTCGAGGAGCACCGAGATCGTCGCATGGGAGTCGGCGACCTGCAGTATGTCGATGCCCGCCTCGGCAAGGCACTCCGCCACGTGCGCCATGACGCCGGGGACGCCGTGCATGCCGGAGCCGACAAGGGTGACCTTGCCGAGGCCTGTGCGCAGTGCGACCTCGAATCCCTCAGAGGCGAGCAGGCGGCGGGCCTCGTCGGCGAGGGCCGTGGGGACGGAGAAGACGAGGCGGTCGTTCATCGGCGTGAACATGTCGATGGAGATGGATGCGTCCGCCATGAGCCGGTACGCCCGCGTCTGGACCTCCATGTGCGCCGCAGGGTCGTCCTTCACGTAGGGGAGGCGGGCACGCAGCCGCGTGACGCCTGTCGCCGTGGTGACGGCTGTCGCGACCGAGGCAGGACGGAAGCGGTCGAGCGGCACCACACAGGTGCCCTCATGGGCACCGAAGGTGCTGCGGACCCGCATGTCGACGCCGCTTCGCAGGGCAAGTTCCGCAGCGGGCGTGTGGACGACCTTGGAGCCGTGCCGTGCCATCTGGAACAGCTCGTCGGCCGTGACGGCCTCAAGCAGCCTCGCCCCCTCGATGACGCGGGGGTCTGCGGTGAACACGCCGTCGACGTCGGTGTAGATGTCGACGCGCCGGGCACCGAGGGCGGCCCCGAGGGCGCAGGCGCTCGTGTCCGAGCCGCCGCGTCCCAGGGTATGGAGGCACCCTTCCCCGTCGATGCCCTGGAAGCCCGCGACCACGGGCACGACGCCCTCGTCGAGCAGGGCCATGAGGGGGGCTGCGTCTACCCGCTCAGGGGTCGCCGCGCCGCTGACGGCATCGGTGAGGATGCCCGCCTCGGCACCCGTGAGGGCACGGGCACGGATCTGCCCCTTGTTGAGCAGGGACGCGACGACGACCGCCGAGACGACCTCGCCGACCCCCATGAGCAGGTCGCGCTCGTGGGCGCTGCAACAGCCCTCCTCCACGAGGGCAAGCAGCGTGTCCGTCGCATAGGGGTCGCCGAGGCGCCCCATTGCCGAGACGACGACGACGGGCAGGAGGCCCCCGTCACGCTCGGCCCTCACATGCTCGACGAGATGTGCCCTTCCCTCCGGGCCGCCCACCGAGGTGCCGCCGAACTTCATGACGAGTACGGGAGGGCGCGCGCCGGCCGTCATGGGCCGACCAACGAACGGGGCGACGGATGCGCCGGGGGCATCCCGTGTGCCCTTTCACAGGTCAAGGAGGCTCTCCAGTCCTATGACCAGGCCGCTCCTTCTCCCCGCCTCGCGGATGGCGAGAAGGATGCCGGGCATGTAGGCCGCCCGGTCGAAGGAGTCGTGGCGCAGGGTCAGGGTCTCCCCCGCAGACCCGAGGACGACCTCCTGATGGGCGAAGAAGCCGTCGGAGCGCACCGAGTGGACGGGCACGCCCGCGACGTTCGCGCCGCGTGCGCCCTCCCGCCCGGGCGACTCGGTCTCCTTGCCGGGGGCGCCGCTTTGCACCTGTGCCTCGTCGCGCGCAGCGGCTATCCGCAGTGCGGTGGCGACGGCCGTCCCGCTGGGCGCGTCCTTCTTGCCGTTGTGATGGAACTCGATGACCTCTGCGTCCGGGAGGTAGCGCGCCGCCTTCTCGGCGAACAGCATCATCAGCACCGCGCCGAGCGTGAAGTTGGGGGCATGGAAGAGCGTCGTCTGTGCAGGCGCGGACGCGGCGAGCTCCTCGAGCCGCTCCGGCGCAAGCCCCGTCGTCCCTACGACGCAGTCGATGCCGAGGGCGAGGGCGCACCGCAGGTTCCCCTCGACGGCGGACGGCGTGGTGAAGTCCACGAGGACGTCGGGGCGCGTCTCCTCCAGCGCGTGCGCGAGGTCCGTGAAGGCGGGGGCGACCGCGACGCCGTCCACTTCGACCGCGTCCGTGGCCGCAAGCGGGTCTGCGCCGCCGACCAGCTCCATGTCGTCTGCGGCTGCGACCGTCTTTGCTATCAGGGTGCCCATGCGGCCGTTGAAGCCGCTCAGCACGACCCGTATCACGAACGCGCCCCTATCTGCCCGCAGGCACTGCGAGGAAGGGCGCAAGCGCCTCGCCGAGCGCCTCGCAGGGGCGGGGGGAGATGACCGCTATCGTGGGGGGCGCGACGAGCACGCGCTCTGCGACGCGCTCGATGTCGGCAAGGGAGACCCTGCGGTAACGCTCGATGAGCTCGTCGAGGGAGAGCAGCTCGGTCTCGCTGACGGTGCTCTTCCCCAGGCGGAGCATGCGCTGCGAGGTGGACTCCATGGAGAGCACGATATGCCCTATCGTGTACTCGCGCACCCGCTCCAGCTCCTCCGGCGTGAGGCCGCCTGCGGCGGCCTTGCCGATCTCGCGGTGCACGATGCCGCAGACCTCCTCGATCTTGGAGGGGCGCGTGCCGGCATAGACGATGAACTGGCCCGCGTTGAGATAGGGCATCGTCGAGGCATAGACGGCATAGGCGAGCCCGCGCTTCTCCCGCACCTCTTGGAAGAGGCGCGAGGACATGCCGCCGCCCAGGGCGGCGTCGAGCAGCGCCCCGGCGAAGCGGTCGTCGTCGCCCAGGGGTATGCCGGGCATGCCGTAGACGATGTGCGCCTGCTCGGTCTCCTTCTCCATGAGGGCGAGGGGCTGCCTGTCCTGCCCCTCCACCGCGTCGCGCGTGTTGCGCCTTCCTGCGGGGAGGGCGCCGAGGTGCTGCCTGCACAGGGCGACGAACGCGTCGTGGTCCACGTTGCCGGCGGCGACGGCCATGCAGTTGGAGGCGTGGTAGTGCCTGCCCGCCCAAGCCAGGCAGTCCTCGTGCATGAAGGAGCCGACGACCTCGCGGGTGCCGATGATGGGACGGCCGAGCGGGTGCGTGGGATAGCCCGCCTTCGTGAACAGCTCGTAGATGTAGTCGTCGGGCGTGTCCTCGCTGCGGGCTATCTCCTCGATGACGACCTCGCGCTCAGGGTCGATGGAGGTCTGGGCGAAGACGGAGGAGGTCACCATGTCGCCGAGTATGTCCATGATCTGCGGGAGCCGCTCGTCGACGAAGCGCGAGTAGTAGCAGGTGTACTCCTTGGAGGTGAACGCGTTCTGCTCCGCGCCTATCGACTCGAAGTCCTCGGAGATGGCGAAGGCGTCGCGCCGCTTCGTGCCCTTGAACATCATGTGCTCCATGAAGTGCGAGATGCCCTGCTCGGCCTCCGTCTCGTCACGCGAGCCGACCTTGAACCATATCCCGACAGAGACCGAGCGCACGCCCTCCATATGCTCGGTTATGACCGTTACGCCGTTGTCGAGGACGGTCTGCTGGCAGAACATGTTAAAACCAGCTCTTCGAGCCGTAGACGTAGGTGCGCTCGAAGTCGTCCTGCGTGAGGATGACGTAGCGCACGGCCTCGATAAGGGAGATGACCGCCATGACCAGGATGCCCAGCCCGAAACAGGGCGCCCCCAAGATGGTGACGAGGAGCATGATGATGCCCTCGGTCTTGTAGCCGAGGTAGAACTTGTGGATGCCCAGGGTGCCGAGGACGAAGGCGAGCACCGCAGCGACCCACTTGTCCTTCTGGGGGCTGCCGATGCCCTGGGTGCGCGAGGAGGGCGCCTGTGCGGGCGCATACTGGTAGCCCGGCTGCGGGGCGTAGGGCTGCTCGGGCTGCGGGGCGTACTGGTAGCCCGGCGCAGGGCCCTGCGGCGGGACGTAGGGCGCCTGTTGCGCTTCGGGCGGGGGCGGGGGCGCCTGCTCGGGCTGTGGGACGGGCTGCGGCTCGGGCGTGACGGGCTGGGAGGCCTCCGGCACGTTCTCTTCGCTCATGTTCTGCTCCTCGACTCGTGGTTTATAGGACCGGTGCCACCATTGTAGCGCAAGACCTGCGGCAGGAGAACGCAGGAGGCATTACGGAAAGGGGACAGGAAGGAGGCGGGTTACACGTCACGCCCCACTGTCATTCCGAGCCTGTCGAGGAATCCTCGGCCGCGCCAGCGGTCGACCGCTGGTCGAAGGGCCCCCTGACCTGCCGTTGGACACTGCGTGTCCAAGGATTCCTCGGCGGGGCTCGGAATGACAGTGGGGTGTGACGTGTAACGGGGGCGGCTCTTTTACGTCCTGTGTTACACTTCTGCTACTGTCCGCACGCACAGAAGGGAGGGAGAGCCTTGAGGGGAACCGATACGGGGCCGCCCGCCTCCCCTGCTGCCTGGGCCAAGGGGCGAAGGCCCCTTCTGGTCGTTGCCGCGCTCGTGCTCGTCTGCCTGGCTGTGGACGCCGTCGCGTTCCGCAGCATGCGGGAGGGCTCCCCGGCAGGCGAGGCAGGGCCGCTCATCGGCCTCTACCTCGCGATCTTCGTGCCCCTCACCGCCGCGATCCCGGCTCTCTGGTACCTCGTGTTCGTGAGGCGCATGGGGATGGGGGCCGTCTTCCTCGTCGCGGCGACGGTGTTCGGGCTGCTCCTTCTGCTCGTCCGCACCCCCTACAGCTGGTTCGACGAGGACGACCACGTGTACCTGGCGATCTACTACTCGGACGTCGCACTGGGCGCGGAGCACGGCGTCACCGAGGACGGCCGGCTCAGCTGGGTGGGACGCGCCGAGGATGCCAATGTCCCTTCGGTCGGAGACGGCAGGCAGTTCGACCACCACCTGACCGACGTCGGTGACTACCGCCTCATGGCCGGGCACCTCTTCGAGGCCGAACGCGACCGTGGCGCGACCGCCACGCTCACGGTCGAGGACGTGGGCGTGTTCTACCAGTACCTCCCCTCCGCCCTCGGCGTGACGGTCGCGCACGCCCTGCATCTGGGGAAGGTTCCCACCCTTTATGTGGCAAAGCTGTTCTCGCTGGCGTTCTCTGTCCTCATGGTGCACCTGGCCGTCCGTGCGGCCCCTCGGCGCTTCAAGGCCCTTTTCGTCCTGCTCGGCCTCGTGCCCTTCGTCCTCGCATCCGCCGGGACCTTCTCCTACGACAACACGATCAACGTCCTTGCCTTCCTCCTCGTCGCCCACGTGCTGCGCCTGGCCTATGAGGCCGAGCGCGTCCGCCCGCGCGACATCGTCCTTCTGGCGGTGCTCGGCGTCCTGTTGGCACCCCTGAAGTACGTCTACTTCCCCCTCCTGTTCCTGCCGGTCGTGATCCCCAAGGGGAAGTGGCCGTGCCGCCGCTTCAGGTTGCTGTGGTGCGGCGGAATCCTCGTGCTCGGGCTTGCCGCCGTCGGGCTGTTCTCCTCGGGCCAGGCATCGGGGGCCGTGGCCGAGATGACCGCAGGGCAGAGCCTCAGTGCCGCATACCCCGACTCGTACACCCTGCGGACCTTCCTCGCAGAGCCCGCGTCCGCCCTCAAGGTCTTCGGTGTGAGCGCCCTCATGCACCTGGACCTGTTCGTCGACCTCCCCTCCGGCTTCTCCTTCGCGAGCAGGCTGCCGATGTGGGCCCACTACCTCGTCTTCGCCCTCCTTATGCTCAACGCCTCCCCTGCCGCAGGCGAGGAGCCTTTGCGGATGCGGAGAAGTGCGCGGGTCCTCATGCTGGCGATCGCCCTCACCGTCTACGTGCTGGTTCTTCTGGCCTCGGTGAGCTGGACGCCCGTCGGGTCCCCGCTGCTCGCCGGCGCACAGGGCCGCTACCTCGTCCCCACGCTCCCGCTCCTTGCGCTCTCCCTGTACGGCCTCGTCCGACCCGCCAAGGCCCTCTGGCGCCCGAGCCTCTACCTCTTCTGTTGCCTGGGCGCGCTCGATGTGTTCCTGGCCTTCGTCCAGGCCCTCTGAGGCGGCCCCCATGCCTGCGCCCCCCAGTGCCGCCGACGTCGTCAGCGTCGTCCTCCCGGTCCATGACGGCGCGGACGACCTGCCTGCCTGCCTCGATGCCCTGCTCGGGCAGGAGGGGACGGACATCCAGGTCGTGGCCGTCGACGACGGCAGCACCGATGCGAGCGGGAGCATCCTCGACTCGTATGCGGCATGCCGCCCCGCGCTGACGGTCGTCCATACGGAGAACCACGGGGCCGGACGCGCGCGCCTCACCGGTCTGGCGCATGCCCAAGGGAGCCACATCGGATTCTGCGACTGCGGCGACAGGCCGGCGCCCAACATGTACGCGACCCTGCTCGGGCGCGCACAGGAGGCCTCCGCCGACCTGGTCGTCTGCGGGTTCAGACGCGTCGATGCGGCGGACGGGCGGCTCCTCTCGGAGGAGATGTGCGGCCTTGGACAGGGGCCCTGCGACATCGACGAGGATCCGGGCATCCTGCTTGCGGTCAACACGGCCGTCTGGAACAAGCTCTACCGTGCCGCCTCCCTCAAGGACACGGGACGGGTGCCCGTGCCTCCCCGTGTCGGCGAGGACGTGGTCTTCCAGCTCCTCGCCTACCCGCACGTCGGGCGCATCGCCTGTGTCGCAGAGCCGCTGTACGAGTACCGCGTCAGGCCCGGCTCCCTGATGTCCGACGTGGGCCTCGCCGACCTCGACCTCCTCCGTCTCGGGTTGTTGGAGGCGAAGCGGCTGCTGGCAGAAGGGGGCGGGAGCGAGGAGATGCAGGCGCTGTACGACCTCGTCGCCTTCACGCACCTGGGGGTCTCGCTCCCCCTGCGTCTGGAGGCGGCCCGCGAGATGCCGCTTTCGCAGGCGCTCGGATGGGCGAGGGCCGTGCTCGAACGGGACTTCCCCCGGTACTCCCGAAGCCGTTTCTGCTCGCCCGGCTACGTCTTGGGCCATAGGGGGAGGAACCTCGGGCTGTCCGGGGCGCTCCTGTGCCAGAGGCTCCACCTGATGCTGCCCCTTCTCGGCCTCCTGCGCCAGGCGGCCGTCCGTCGGTGGGGCATACGGTACTGGTAGAATGGTGGCGGCTGCGTCACGGGTGCCATCGGCATCACGGGCACGGCAGGCGTCACAGGCAACCTCGTGCAGGGAGTGTTCGGGTGGACGAGTCGGCACAACGGAGAAAAGGCGTGGTCTGGAACGCGGTCGGCAGCGCCCTGTTCGCCGCCAACACGCTCGTCATGGTCGTCGTGGTGAGCCGGACCTCGAGCGTCGCTGCGGTGGGCTGCTTCGGCATCGCGCTGGCCGTCGCGCAGCTGCTCTACCTTGTCGGCCTCTTCGGCGTCAACCTCTTCCAGATGACGGACTACAAAAGGCAGTACGCCTTTGCCGACTATGCCAAGGCGCGTATGCTCACCTGCCTGCTGATGGCGCTGGCCTGCGTGCCCCTCGTCGCCTGGGGGATGGCGGAGCCCGAGAAAAGGCTCTTCACGGCGCTGCTTGTCGCGTTCTTCCTGACCCACGCCTTCGGCGACCTGTACCAGAGCCTCCTTTTCCGGGAGGACCGCCTCGACCTCTCCGGGCAGGCGCTCGCCTTCCGTGTGGGGGCCGCGCTGCTGGCCTTCGTCGTCGTACAGGCCCTGACGGCCAGCATCGGCCTTGCGTTGGCGGCATCGACCCTCGCAAGCCTCCTGGGGATCTTGCTGTGGGGCGCACGTTGGGCGCGGCCCTACCATCGAGGCCTGCCCGGCGCCCGTCCCGGTGCGGCCCGTGCGCTCCTCAAGGAGTGCCTGCCCCTCTTCGTCGCGTCCTTCCTCGTGCTGCTGGTCTTCAACGCGCCGCGCTACGGCATCGACTACCTCATGGACGATGAGGCACAGGGCTACTTCAGCATGATCGTGCTGCCCGCACTCGTCATCAATCTGATAAGCCAGTTCGTCTTCAACCCGGCCCTCAGCAGCATCGCCCGCGCCTTGCGGGACGCCGACAGAAGGGGCTTCCATCGCCTTGTCGCGCAGAAGGCGGCCGTCGTCGTCGCGATGACGGCCCTCGTCGCCCTGGCGATGCCGCCGCTCGGCATCCCCCTCCTGACCTTGCTGTACGCGGTCGACCTCGGCGGGTTTCCCCTTGAGGCGTCGCTGCTCATCGTCGGAGGGGGGCTGTTCGCGCTCAACCAGCTGCTCTACAGCGTGCTGGTCATCATGCGCAGGCAGAAGGGCATCCTGTTGGCATACAGCATAGGGGCCGCTGCGGCGGCGGCCATGACCGTCCTTGCCATCGTCGGCCTGGGCCTTACGGGGGCCTGCGTGGCGTTCGTCCTGTCCCAGGTGCCCGTCCTCGTCCTGTTCGGCATCATGGTCCTTGTCGGCACAAGGCGCCTGGGAGCCGAGGGTGCCGGGGATGCCGAAGGGGGCGCGAGGGCGTCATGAGCGCAAAGGACGACATGACGAGCGAGACGGGCGGCCCGACATCCTCCGCAGGCCCCGCCCGTGCACTGCTCGTCATACCGGCCCACAACGAGGCGGAGAGCATCGTCGCCACAGTGGAGGGCCTTCGCGACACATGCCCCGACCTGGACTTCGTCGTGGTGAACGACGGGAGCACCGACACGACAGCGCTGATCTGCCGTCAGCGAGGCTTCCCCCTCATAGACCTCGCCACCAACCTCGGCCTGAGCGCGGCGGTAGGTGCCGGCATGCGGTACGCCTATGAGAGAGGGTACGGGGCCGTCGTCCAGTTCGACGCCGACGGCCAGCACAGGCCGGAGTACCTGGAGGGAATGCTCGATGCCCTCGATGCCGGCTTCGACATCGTCTGCGGAAGCCGCTTCCTCCTCGACCCGAAACCGAGGTCTTTGCGGATGGCGGGCAGCAGGCTCATCTCCTGGGCCGTCCGTGCCACCACGGGCCAAAGGCTCACCGACCCCACGAGCGGCCTGCGCGTCTATGGCAGACGGGTCGTCAAGGCCTTCGCGACCCAAGGCGACATGACCCCTGAGCCCGACACCGTGAGCCACCTGGTCAGGCTGGGCGCACGTGTGCAGGAGGTGCCCGTAGTGATGAACGAGCGTGCGGCAGGGACGAGCTACCTGGGCCCGCTGTCCTCGGTGCGCTACATGCTGCGCATGGCCGTCTCCATTTTGCTGGTACAATTCTTCCGTAAGGGAAGCCTCGGTCTCCTCGGGCCGCCCTCGGAGCCAAAGGCCGCCGCCGCGCCCCCTCGTCCGACGGCAGGCGCTGCGGACAAAGGCCGGACGGAGCCGACCGCCACGCCCGGACTTGCAAGCCACAGAGAGGATGGACAATGGCACCGTCGTTGAGGGTCCTGCTGATCCTGGGGTCGCTCCTTACGCTCGTCTTCCTCATCGTGCAGATACGGCGCAAGCGCCTGCAGATCGACTATGCCGTCTCCTGGATCCTGATAAGCCTCCTGTTGCTCGTCGCCAGCGTGTTCCCCCATGCGGCCATAGGGCTCTCCCGGATGCTCGGCTTCGAGTCCCCCGCCAACTTCGTCTTCCTCGCCGTCGTCTTCCTCCTGCTCATGAAGCTGTTCTCGGTCACCCTCAAGCTCTCCCGCGCCAACCAGCAGATCGTCGACCTCGCCCAACGCCTCGCCCTTGCCGAGAAGCGCCTGGAGGGAGAAGAAGGAGGAGCCGGCACCGACACGTAGACGGCAGGCCGTCCCGCAGTGCCGACAGGTCCGTTGCAGACGCAGACGCGCCCCCGGAGGAAGTGCTTCCGGGGGCGCGCCTGCGTCTATGGCATTGTCTGCGGCGCTTCCCTACCCCCGTCTGCGGGGGCGGCGGTCGTCCCTTGAGCTGTTGCGGTCGCGGTCGTTGCGGCCTCCGGGGCCCCGGTTGAAGCGGCCCTCGTCGCGCCCTGGGGCAGAGGAGCCTGCGGGGGCCTCGGGCTTGTCGAGGCGGTCGAGCGATATCTTGTCCTTCTCGTCGATGTCGATGACCTTGACCTTGACCTCCTCGCCGATGGCAAGCACGTCCTCCACCTTGCCGACGTGCCCCCGTGCGACGCGGCTGATGTGCAGAAGGCCGTCCTTGCCCGGCAGAAGCTCGATGAAGGCGCCGAAGCTCTGGATGGAGACGACGCGGCCCAGGAACTCCTCGCCGATCTCGGGGACCTTCACGATCAGCTCGATGCGGCGCTTGGCCTCCTCGCCGCCCGTGTCCTTGGAGGCGATGTAGACCGTGCCGTCCTCCGTGACCTCGATGGTCGCGCCGGTCTCCTCCTGCAGGCCGCGTATGACCTTGCCGCCGCTGCCGATGACGTCGCGGATCTTGTCCACGGGTATCTGGATGGAGATGATGCGCGGCGCGTACTCGCTCAGCTCGGTGCGCGGCCCGGAGATGGCCTCGGTTATCTTGTCGAGGATGAAGGCGCGCCCGAGCTTCGCCTGGGCGAGCGCCTGGGCGAGTATCTCCACGGTCAGGCCCTTGGCCTTGTTGTCCATCTGGAGGGCCGTGATGCCCTTCTCGGTGCCGCAGACCTTGAAGTCCATGTCCCCCAGGAAGTCCTCGATGCCCTGGATGTCCGAGAGGACGGCGACGCGGTCGCCCTCCTTGATGAGGCCCATCGCGATGCCGGAGACCGGGCGGGCGATGGGCACGCCGGCGTCCATGAGCGCAAGCGACGAGCCGCAGGCGGACGCCATGGAGGACGAGCCGTTGGACTCGGTGACCTCGGAGACGATGCGGATGGTGTAGGGGAAGTCCAGCTCGTCCGGCAGCACGGGGCGGAGCGCCCGCTCGGCCAGGAAGCCGTGGCCGATCTCGCGGCGCTTGGGCGCACCCATGCGGCCTGCCTCGCCCGTGCTGTAGGGCGGGAAGTTGTAATGGTGGATGTAGCGTTTGCCGGGGGCGGGATCGATGGTGTCGAGGCGCTGCCACTCGTTGAGCATGCCGAGCGTCAGAACGGAGAGCACCTGGGTCTGCCCACGCGTGAACAGGCCGGAGCCGTGCGCACGCGGCAGGAAGCCCGGCGTGATGGAGATGGGGCGGATCTCGTCTGTGGCCCGCCCGTCGACGCGCTCGCCCGTCGTGAGGACCATCTCGCGCATGGCCTTCTTCTCCAAGGCCTTGAGCTGGGCCTTGACCTCCTTGCCCCATGCGGCAAGCTCGTCCTCGCCGAAGGTCGCCGTGACCTCCGCCTTGAGGGCGGCGACCTTCTCGGTGCGCGACTGCTTGTCCGCGTCGCGCAGGGCGGCGCCCATCTGCTCGAAGTACGGCGCGACGCGCTCGGCGACCTCGGGGGCCGGCTCGTCCAGCGGATAGGTGCGCGGCTCGGGGGCGACGCGGTCGATGAGGCGCTGCTGCGCCTTGCAGAACTCGGCGATGGCCTCCTGGCCGAACTGCATGGCCGCGAGCATGTCCTCCTCGGACACCTCGTCGGCGCCGGCCTCGACCATCGAGAGGTAGTCCGCCGTGCCGGCGAGCGTCAGCTCGAGGTCGGAGTCCGCCTCCTCCTCGAAGGTCGGGTTCACGATGAACTCGCCCGTCTCGCGGTTGCGGCCGATGCGCACGCCGGCGGCAGGGCCGTCGAAGGGCACGCCGCCGACGAGCAGCGCGGCCGAGGCGCCCATGATGGAGATGACGTCCGGCTGGTTCGTCTGGTCGGCCGAGAGCGTCGTCGCGACGATGTGCACCTCGTTGCGGAAGCCGTCGGGGAAGCCGGGGCGGACCGGGCGGTCTATCATGCGTGCGGTGAGCGTCCCCTTGTCGGAGGGGCGGGACTCCCGCTTGAGGTAGCCGCCGGGGATGCGCCCCACCGCATACATGCGCTCCACGAAATCGACGGTCAGCGGGAGGAAGTCGTAGTCCTTGCGCTCGTCCGAGACGACGGCCGTCACCAGCAGGACGGTGTCCCCCTGGGTGACGACGACGGCGCCGGTGGCCTGCCGGGCGACCTCGCCCGTCGTCAGCGTGTACTCCTTGCCGTACAGTGTGAAGGTCTCTGTGATCTTTGCCATGTGTTCTTCTTCCTTTTCGTACTGCCTTGTGAAAAAGGGAGTGCTTGGGGAAGCACTCCCTTCAGCTGCGTTCCTGCCGCGTCAGATGTTGTCGCGGATGCCGAGCTTTGCGATGAGCGCACGGTAGCCTGCGATGTCTCGCCTCTTGATGTAGGTCAGCAGGCGCCTGCGCCTGCCGACGAGCATGAGCAGCCCTCGACGCGTGTGATGGTCCTTCTTGTGGATCTTGAGGTGCTCGGTGAGGTCCCTGATGCGTGCGGTGAGGAGTGCGACCTGGACCTCTGCGGAGCCGGAGTCCTTCGCGTCCTTGCCGAAGTCCGCAATGATCTCCGCCGTTCTCTCTTTGCTCAGCGGCATGGTTCCACCTTTCGTTTCATGCGCCTTGGGCCGGGACGCGCGCCGGTGGAAGCGTCGCTCCAAGCGGAAGGCAGTTTACACAACCGGTACATACTACCCGAACAGCCTGCGAAAGTCGAGGGAGGCATTGCGCGGCACCGCACGCAGCGCCCACCAGTTCCTGTTCGCACCCCGCTGCCACCCCGGGCCCCCGCTGCCACCCCGGGCCCCCGCTGCCACCCCGGGCCCCCGCTGCCACCCCGGGCC
>JAISGJ010000021.1 GCA_031263105.1 Coriobacteriales bacterium | reverse complement strand
CCGTCCTTGCTGAAAACGCGGTGCGTTTTCCGGGCGCTCGGACCCAAAGATTCCTCGGCGGGGCTCGGAATGACAGTGGGGCTCGGGAGACAGTGGGGCTCGGGAGACAGTGGGGGCCCGGGGTGACGGTGGGGGCTCGGGAGACAGTGGGGGCCCGGGGTGACGGTGGGGGGCTCGGGAGACAGTGGGGCTCGGGCGACAGTGGGGGACCGGGGTGACGGTGGGGGCTCGGGGTGACCGTGGGGGCTCGGGGTGACAGTGGAGGTGTGTACAGTAACCAGTGGGACATGCCCTTGAGGCCTGATGCCCCGGAGCGTCATAGCCGAGTGCAACAGGTGCAACCGGCGCCTGACAGACAGGTTCAGGCACCTGACAGAAGAGGAGAGGAAGCCCGTCAATGTCGCCAAGGTCGCAGTTGCCAGCGAGATGGTGCGCTGGGTCTGGGCGACAGGGCTGCTGGTCAAAGAGGAGCAGTCGGCCAGGACGGCGGCGGCGTGAGGCACATGGGCACGAGCATCTCATAGCTATCGGTTCTTATGCTTTCGGCACTTCAAGCCGTTGGGGAACTCGCGATGTGAGCATGTGCGCCGGATGCCGTCTGCCTCTCTCTCCTACGACTATGACGTCGTCGTGTTGGGGAACTCGCGATGTGAGCATGTGCGCCGGATACTGCGGCATGCACGATTTCTGACTTAGCATTTGAAGCGAAGGGCCCCAGCCGAAGCATTGCAGTGTGGGCGGCAGGGCCGTATCCACGGATATGTGAGTGCCGGACGGGCGCCTGCGACAGGCACGACCTTGGACTCCGAAGGCAGGGAACGGGTATACGGGCCGACCCCCTTGTCCGACGGGTCAGGGGGCCGGCCCAACTTTGCCTCTTGACAGGGGCGAGGGTCATATGTGTTCACACCCCACTGTCATCCCGAGCCCCCACTGTCATCCCGAGCCTGCCGAGGGATCCTCGGCCGCGCAAGCGGTCGACCGCAGGCCGGAGGGCCCCCTGGCCCGCCGTTGGACACTGCGTGTCCAAGGATTCCTCGGCGGGGCTCGGAATGACAGTGAGGGTGTGAACTCAATACTTCGAGAAAAGACGGGCGAAGAACAGGTGGCCTGCCGCTCGTGGATACGTCCTTAGTGCTAAAAACGTACTGACTTGAGGCGCTTGAGCCGCCTGGCGGAGTCGTCGAGTATCCTGTCGAGGACCCCTGCCTCCGGGTAACGGGCGAGATCCCGGACGACCCGCCCGCAACCCTGCTCGAAGGCTGACGTCACGTCGGCGATGAGGCCGGACAGCTGCGACTCGGGCATGCGAAGGCCCTGCGCGAACAGCCTCCAGTCGCCCGCTGTCACTGCGTCGATGTTCCGCGTGCCTCCTATGGATATCCCCATGTCCCTCGAATACCCCAGAACCGTGGTGCAGACGATGTCGTAGGCAGGGGCAAGCCGCCTTGTGCGCCAGTCCGGCGAGAGCAGGAAGGAGTAGTTCTTCAGATGGTTGTCGCAGTTGCCGACGAGGTAGTCGAAGACCACCTGCCTGGCGAAGGCGAGCTTGTCGCGGATGACGTCCGAGGATGCCCGCTCGATGAGACGTGCGACGACACGGGCGTAGACGTCGGTCTCCTCTATCTCGTATTTGCGATACTCGGGAAGCCCGAGCGCTTGGATGAAGTCCTCCTGATGGAGCCGGTGGGGACGGGGCAGGCCGTCGATTCTCGGGGCGTCGGACTCGATCGGGCGGTCGAAGCGACGTATGGCCAAGGCCGGGGACCCTCCTACCAGCCTGACCAGGGAGACCTGGGCGGCATCGAGCCCGCAGACCCTTGCCAGCCTCATGCAGAACAGCTCGTTGAGCGGCAGCTCGGCGAGATCGCGGTCGGGCACTTTGAGGATATGCGTCGAAGGCGCGGTGCCAAGGGGGAGGTAGCACCCCAGCAGCCCGTCGTCTTCCTTTTGGCCAAGATCCCCTTCGATATAGACGCCGACCTTGCTCTGGGCCCCGGCCAGCGAGAAGCGCCCCTTCTGTGCCAGCATGGCCGAGGTTCTGAGCGGTGCCTCGGAGAGGCCGAGCAGATCGTCGTGGCCGATCTTCTGGTAGCCCGGCCGTGCCGTCTCCTCCGTGCCGGGCACCCTGAACAGCAGCGCACCGATGCACTCGTTGTTGAGGTGCCGCAGCAGGCCGAGATAGTCGGATGGGGCTATATGCAGCATGCGCGCGAGCTCTGTCCTCACGCGCCCCTCGGGGGCCATGCCCGCAAAGAACCCTTGGAACTCCTCGCTCGAGAAGGCCTCTTGCCGTAGGGGAAGCGAGAAGGAAAGCGGTCGGGCATCTGTGCTTGCAAGGAACGCGCGGTCATACGAGAACCAGGGATCGCCGTCGACGAGCGAGAGCGCCCCGGCCTTATGGAAGCTGCCAAGGGCCTCGCGGTGGACCTCGAGGATCTCCATGGCCCTCAGCCCCGTTCGACGACGGCGATGTCGAGCCCCAGGCTGTTGGCGATCGTTATAACGCGCTCGATGCCCGCGCCGCCCTTGCCGCGCTCGAGCTCGCCTATGAACCGCGGGCTGCACTGGTTGAAGGCCGCCACCTGCTCCTGGGTGTAGCCGAGCTTCTTTCTGCGCCTACGGACGGCCGCCCCCAAATCCTCGACCGTGTAGACGATGCCCGTGCCCTGCACTGGGGACATGAGAGGCCTCCTTTCTTACCGATAGGTGCGATTGTAGCATGAACCGCAAAAAGAGGCACGATACGTAAGACGTGACAACAGCCTCAGACGATGCTCTTGTCATCGCTTTGGCGGCAGTCCTGTATGTCCTCGATGTGCACGTCCGTCCCCGCTATCTGATAGACGATTCGGTAGCGCCTTGCTGAGAGCAGATAGCGATATCTTCCTCTGGGGACGTGCGCCCTCTCGAATCGAGGGTTGCGCTCGGGCATCCTGTCCAAAGAACGCAGATCCTTCATCAGGGTATCGAGAAGACGAAGTGCCGCAGACTCGCTCACCCGTGCGAGGAACATGAAGTGCTCATGTATCCGCTCGCCTGCGGCAGGAGAGACCGTTACGGAGTAGCGCCGCTCAGCCGGCATTGCGGGCGCCTTCCGCAATCGCCTCTCTCATCAGGCCCTCGAAGGAGTCGAGGTCGATGTCGCAGACACCGGCGAGCCGGGCGCGCTCGGCATCGACGAGCCGCTGGGCCACCGCCAGGTCCTCCTCGCGCCGATTGTAGGTCTCCATGTCCATTATCACCGTGTCGCCCTTGCCGTTCCTGGTAAGGAACACCGGCGACCTGCTCGCCCTGCATATCTCGGCTATGGTGTTGTAGTTCTTTCGCAACTCGCTTGAAGCCTTGATGATAGGGGGCATGCCTCTCGTCTCCTTACCTCGAATCCAGAAGATTGCAATAGGCAAATCAGTGGCTTTATTATACCCACATCTGCCATGATTCCTCAAGCTTGGATGCGAGCAGGGAAAGGGGCCGCAGGGGCAGCGTTACTGCTCACACCCCCACTGTCATTCCGAGCTCGTCGAGGAATCTTTGGACACGCAGTGTCCAACGGCAGGCCAGGGGACCCTTCGGCCCGCAGTCGACCGCGTGCGCGGTCGAAGATCCCACGACAGGCTCGGGATGACCGGGTGGGTGTGAACAGTAACCACGAAACGCCATGCGGAAAATGTGCGTTGCAAAAGCAGGTGGAAAAAGCAGAGCCAATATGGTACCATACCCCCTTGTGCGTGCGGGTGTGGCGGAACTGGC
>JAISGJ010000197.1 GCA_031263105.1 Coriobacteriales bacterium | reverse complement strand
TTATGTTCTTGCCGATATCAGGGCCTATCAAAAAAAATGTGGCCCGCCAAGGCGGGCCACATAACACGATTGACGCAAGCGGTGCGCTCAGGGGGAATAAATCGGCGCTTCCCTAGGCTCCCATGTTGCCCTCTGTCTCGCCGTGCGGTTCGCGGGAGCGGCTTTGGAGCTTCGGGCGGTGCCTGCGCCTCTGGACATATAATGCTTGCAGAAGGCCAGCGCCTCCTCGTCGCGCGTCTCGACGGGTGCCTCCAACAGCACATCGCCCGTGAAGGTGAAGTACCTGCTGTGCCAGTAGAACTCAAAGCCCTCACCTTCGTTCTTGCTGCGGAACCCTTCAAGCTGGCCGAGCGTGCGTTGCCCGACGGCGCAGAGGACATGAAGCCCGCTCCCGCTGGGGCTGCGCTCGGTGTAGCTTTCCATCACGTTAACTATTCTCGTGACGGCGGGGTCGGCCTCGCTGCGCCCGTCTATGTCGATGCCCACCAAGCCGTTCCCCAAGACGATGCCGATGCCGTCGCACTCGGAGCGGGCGCACTCCCTCATGGCATCTTGGTAGGTCCCCCATTCGTCCGGGCAGTACCTGCTGTCGTCGTAAGACAGCGCCTTGGCTGCTGCGGAGGTCTGTCTGCCGCGAGAGGGGCCGCGAACCGCGACGGGCACCTTGCGGGGCTTCGGCTCGCCCTGATATTGTCTGTAACGCCAGCACACCCAGCGGGGCATCGTAAGGTAGGGCGTGAGCAGGTCAACGGAATCCATATTTGCGGGTGTCCAGTGAGCGCCGTCACTCCTTGCCCCGGCCTTGGGGGCATCGGCCACACCAGCGCCAGCCGCCCATGCGTAGGTCTTCGCCCATGTGCAGGGGCTGCCGGAGGGGCAGACGCTGGGAGGCGCGAGCACGTGGCCGCCCTCGCCTACAATGTCGATGCCGGGCATGATGCCGCCCCTAGAGCGGAGGGGCACCCTGCTTCTGAAGTAGTGGTGAAACCTGCCGCCGCCGGTGATGGCGACGGGCGACTCGGGCGGGGTCACGCCGCCCTCCTCCGACCATAGCCTCAGCGTCTCCTTGCCGTCGGCCTCAAGAACCCAAAGACCGCCCGACACAGCGCCGCAGGCTATGCCGACGTTCGCATCAGGCTCGGCCTGCCAGAACCCCCGTATGCGCTCAGGGTCGCAGGTGGCGTCCTTGAGGCCGTGCGGCTCCTGCTCGCCGGGGGCTGACGGGAACACTGCAAGCCCATGTCCCGCATATCGGAGGGCTGCTTTGAGCAATGGGTTGTCTGTGGCGGCCATCGCCTGCTGCCCCGGCATTGCCCCTGTGGGGTCGTCAGAGCCGATTACAGGCCCCTTCTGTATGCTGTCCGTCATAGCACACCGCCGCTTGTGATGCGGTCGGTCAGCAGTGACCGAACGACGCGCCATTGCTGACCGACCTTGAAGGCCGGCAAGCGCTCCGTCCTGCACATCTGCCGGGCTGTCGTGAGGGGTATCTGCAATGCCTTGGCGGTCTGTTCCAGCGTGAGGACGGGGGGCAGACCTGATAGAATACCGTTGTTGCCCTCATTCGTGGAGGTCAATGGGGGCGCTGGTGCTTCTTGGCGGGAGGCCAGCGCCCCGTCTTCTACTGTGCCTTTCATTGCTCCACCTGCTCGAACAGGTCTCCTTCGCCGTCCCAGCCTGCCTCTCGCATGGCGGCTTCGAGAAGGTGACGCTGCTTGAAGCCCGGCATCCTCCCCGCCTCAATCTGGCAGACGCTGGACGGGTGCATACTCGGGGTGGCTGCCGCAAGTCTCGCCTGCGAGAGGCCCAACGCCTTCCGTTCGACACAGAGCCTGATTGTCATGTGTGCTCCTTTCGCTTCATCCTTGACAATTGGCAAGATACCTGTAAAATGAAATTACAAGTTATCATTACTGCATTTTGTTCTCCGAGCCTTTTTTAGTCAAGCGTTCTCGTGAGTGAAATTGACAAAAATCGTCGCGATATTTTGTAAGGAGGGTTCATGACGGCAAGGCAGGAATACGGATATGCCCAGCTCGCGAACGCCCATACCCTGACGAAGTACAAGGCGATTGCCCGGAGAGAGTACCCCTTGCTATTGAAGGGCGGGGAGCGTCACTGCACTCCTGCGGTGGAGATTGACTGTGAGAACCTCTATCGAGCGGTCAGCCTCATCGCATACGGGAACGGCTGGGCGTGCCTAAAGGACATCGACTATTTCACGCAGATTGCTGCCGACAACACGCGGATTGCTTCACACAACATTGACGAAGTCTTGCAGGCACCGGTGGGCCATATGGAGGTCAAGGTGCTTCTGCCACGTGTGGAGCCTCCGCCTGATGAGGTGTCACCGAATGAGAGACTCCTGCCGCACGTGCCGCGCTCGGTGGACGTGCCGCGCAGCTTCGAGCAGAGGTGGTCTGTCCTCGCAACAAGAAGACTCATTAAAGAGGGGGCGTGCCAAGTGTTCACGCTTGACGCTCACGGAGTAGGAGACGAAACGGAAGCCCGCGAGCTGGTACGCCTCTCGGGCGAGCTGATTGCAAACCACTTCGCCCCGCACCGCTACATCGGCACATTCGACGGCACGTCTGAGTTCGCAGCCCCGCCAAAGGGAGGGGTATGGCCAGTAATCGAAGATGCGTGGCTGTCGCTGTCCCAGCTCGGGCGCAGCCACTCCCCCCGCCTGTGCCCCGTCTGCGGCAAGGTGGTGGAGCGCTCCGAGGGCCGGAAGGCAGGGAAGCCGCCCAAAGCCTGTAGCAAGCCCCACATAGACAGGTACCACAACGAGCTTAAAAGGCTGTACAAATCCCCCAACGAAGGCATGAAGGACAAAGACAAGCGGGAAGCCAAGGCCCGCGAGATGCGGTGGAAGGGCGAGAACAACGAGCGTCCCTACAGATGCCTTGGCATAAAGGACGTGGAGGAATATATCAAGGAAGCAGAAGCAGCAGCAGACGAAGAGGCAGCAGCAGATGAAGAAGCGGTTTGGGGACGAGTCTTTTGAAAGGAGCTGAACGACCATGAGAATCAAAGGTACCGGCTGTGTCCGACAGGTCAAGAACAATAAGGGAGAGCCCGTCAAGAACTCGTGGCAACTGATTCTGTCGCTTGGCTACGACCCGCTGGACAAAGAGAACAAAAAGAAGCTCGTCCAGAAGTGCCGTCATTTCAGCGGTACAAAGACCGAGGCGCGGCGGGCGCTCTCCGAGTTCAAGCGCGAGCTCGAGTACGGTCTTAAGGTCGATGCAGACAAGGCCACGTTTGGGGAGTACGCGCGGCAGTGGAAGGATTCCCGCGAGGTGTCGGGCAGGTTGGCACCGTCAACAATCGCGCGTGACAAGTACACAATCAAGCACCTCGTGCGCCATCTGGGCGGCGTGCAGCTGGGGGACATCGACGCGACCACGGTGCGCAACCTGTACGCCGCGTTCTCGCGTGAGGGTCTGGGGCCGCAGTCGGTGGCAAAGGTCGCCGTCGCCCTCAAGCAGATACTGCGGCAGGCGGTCAACGACGACATCATCCTACGCAACCCCTGCGACCGTGTGGAGGCCCCAAAGCTGACGAAGCCTGCGAGGGGCAGCGCCTTGGACAAGGCGGGCGTTGCGCGGCTCGTGGAGGCCCTGGGCGACGCAGAGTCAAAGGACTACCCGCTGGCGAGGTCGGAGCGGCAACAGCAGACCTCGGACATGTCCCACGTTGCTGCCGCACGTCTGGCGCTGGCCGCCGGGCTTCGACGTGGAGAGGTGCTGGGGCTGTCGTGGCGCGACGTTGACCTTGAAAGCGCCACCATCTACATACGCAACACGCTCTGCAACACGTCCGGCGAGCTGAAGCCCCCCAAGACGGCCACCAGCAACAGGACAATATCGCTCGACGGTCGGATGCTCGCCGACCTGAAGCGGTGGAAGCAGCAGCAGGCAGAGTACCTCTTCAGCCTCGGCATCGGGCAGGGCGCAGAGACACCCGTAATCAGCACCGAGACAGGCAGCCGCATGGAGGGCAACAACCTCGATAGGTGGTGGCGCAGGTTTCAGGAGCGCTACGGCTTCGAGGGGCTGAGGTTCCACGACCTCAGACACACGCACGCAACGATGCTCGTATCGAGCGGACTGAACATCAAGGCGGTATCAAGCCGCCTCGGTCATGCCAGCGTTGGCATCACGCTCGACCTGTACGCCCACGCCCAGCGCGAGGACGACGAGAAGGCGGCGGCAATCATCGGCGAGCTGATGGCCCAACCGGCACCAAAGATGGGGCAGGTGGTGAACCTCTGAGAAGGGGCGCTCCGAAATCACCATGATAGTTCCATGACAGTAACGGAGTTTTTGACATTTGAAGACAGAGAGGACAGAAGAAAATATAGCCCCTGACCTGCGGATTCGATGGTGGGCGATAACGGATTTGAACCGTTGACTTCTGCCGTGTGAAGGCAGCGCTCTCCCGCTGAGCTAATCGCCCATCCGATGTCAGGATATCATTCTAAACGTGATGCCGCACCATCGCAAGGCAGCGGGCAGAGCGATTGGGAATCTGGGGGCAGCTGGGAGTTACTGTACGCGCCCCCACTGTCATTCCGAGCGCAGCGAAGCGAAGCCGAGGAATCTTCGGTTGCGAAGCAGCCGACCGCAGGTCGAGGCGTCTTTCGGCTGCAGTCGACCGCTTGCGCGGTCGAGGATCCCTCGACAGGCTCGGGATGACAGTGGGCGCTCGGGATGACAGTGGGCGCTCGGGATGACAGTGGGCGCTCGGGATGACAGTGGGCGCTCGGGATGACAGTGAGGGTTCGGGTAGCAGTGGGGTGTGAACGGTAACCGCAGGGGCGAAGATGGGGCTGGGACGGCGGACTGGCTGGCAGGGCAGGGCCTAGCTGGTCGGACGCCTGGACAGGACGTCCGTGACGCCGAGGGAGATCTGCTCGAAGTCGGTGATGAGCATGGAGTCCTGCGCTGCGACCAGCTTGTAGACGAAGACCTCGTCGTGGAGATCCAACTGGCCCTCCTTGGTCAGGGTATAGCTTGCTCGGGCGATGAGGTAGTAGTGCTGGCCGACATGGCGCAGGTCGCCGAGGGCAAGCCGGTGATAGGAGACCTGCTCCGAACCTGCGCCCAGCTCGGCGAGCTTGGAGGCAGCCGCGCTTCCCTCTTCGACGGAGGCGAGGACCGCCGTGTCCTTGAACATGAGGTAGTTGACCCAGTCCGAGTTGAATGCGAGCACTCGCTTGACGATCTGCTCGTCGTAGAGGACGTCTGTCCCCTCGGGCCCCGCGCCCTGCGCGAGGACGTCGTCCTCGATGGGCTTGAGGCTGGAGGTGTTGACTATCGACAGGCCGGGATAATCCGTAAAGGTCAATGTCAGGTCGGAGCCCAGCTCAGCGATGTTCCTGTTGCTTGCTATCTGGCTCTGGATGAGGCGGTAGAGGTCAATGGGAGGGGACGTGGACGGGACAGTCGTCCTGTTGAGGAAAAACGCCAGCAGCACTGCGTCGACAAGCAGAAAGACGACTACCACTCCTATGATGATCTGGAGCCTGCTGAAACGCGGCCTGCGCTCAGAGGGGGCCGCGCGTCGCTCGCGGTCTGGGGCGCCTGCCTGCGTTTGCGGTGTTGCGCGGCTCGTCGCGGTTCTGGCGATAACGCGCGTTCGTCTTGTCGGGGTCGTCGGTTCGCTCATAAGGCCTATCCAAGTTCCGGTTGTTCGTATGCTGCGCTCATACGTTCCTGCATGTGATGGTAGCAGAGGCGCAGGCTCTCCGCAACGTGTGCAAAAAAGTCCTCGGGAGACGCAGAGAACAGGTGTTCACACCCCACTGTCATCTACCCGAGCCCCACTGTCATCCCGAGCCCCACTGTCATCTACCCGAGCCCCACTGTCATCCCGAGCCCCACTGTCATCCCGAGCCTGTCGAGGGATCCTCGACCGCGCCAGCGGTCGACCGCAGGTCGAAGGGCCCCCTGACCTGCCGTTGGACACTGCGTGTCCAAAGATTCCTCGGCGGGGCTCGGAATGACAGTGAGGGTGTCAGTAACGAGAACAGAAGCCGTCAAAATGGTGCACCCCGCCTGCCTGGTGTCAGCTATCAACGAGCGGG
>JAISGJ010000066.1 GCA_031263105.1 Coriobacteriales bacterium | reverse complement strand
GCCCCGCCCCTTTCCGGGGATCGCGCTTTGGCCGACATCCCCCATCGTCCCGATTAGTGTCGTCCCCACCGGGGCCAAACCCCCCCCCCCCCCCCCCCCCCCCCCGTCACCCCGGGCAGAAAGCGCTGCGCCGGGATGACGGTGGGAGGGTTGGCAGGGGCCGACAGAGACCCCGAAGACCGCCCCGCACTCAGGTCAGGAAGTACACGTTCGGGCCGGTGCCCTGCTCGGTGAGCAGCTGCTCGCTTGTGCGCGAGGCGAGCGCCTTGGATATCTCGGAGGCGGGGTCGTCCAGGTCGCCGAAGAGGCGCGCCATCGCCCTGCATATGTCGACGCAGGCGGGCCGCTCGCCGCGGTCGATGCGGTGCACGCAGAGCTGGCACTTCTCCACCACGTTCGGGTAGTGCGGCAGGGCGGCCGCATCCCCGACGGCGAAGTCCAGGTGAAACTGCGGCTCGCCGTCTATATAGGTGCGCACGCCCTCGTAGGGGCAGGCCTCGATACAGAGCCTGCACCCGATGCACTTCTCGTTGTCCTGGACGACGATGCCGTCCTCCGGGCGGCGCACTATCGCCTCGACGGGGCAGACAGCCACACAGGCGGGGTTGGCGCAGTGCTGGCAGGCGAGGGTGTAGAAGCCCATCTCCAGGCCGTCGGGGTAGGTGCCGGAGGGGGTGTACATCTCCTCGCCGCCGACCGTGACCGCCTTGTTCCACCAGACGCCGTCGGGCAGGTTGTTCTCCACCTTGCAGGCCATCGCGCAGTTGTTGCAGGCGACGCAGCGGGTCTTGTCCACCGCCATACCTAAGCGTGTCATTGTGCGCCTCCTTCGTACCGCTCGACTTGGCAAAGCATGTCATTGAAGTTGTTGTTGCTGGTAAAGGCATCGAGGGCGAGCAGCGTCAGGTCTTGGTGGTGCCCGGCGACGTAGTCGCTCTCGTGGAAGCCGTGCGGGATGAGCACCGTGTCCGGTCGTATCCCCTGGGTCAGCACCGCTTTGAGCACGACGAAGCCTCGGTCGTTGAAGACCCTGACGATGTCCCCGTTCGCGATGTTGCGCTCGGCGGCCGTCGCCTCGTGGATCCGCACGGCGGGTCCTCTGATCTCGTCGAGCCATGCCAGCTTCATGTGCGTGGAGTGCGCCTGGTAGTTGTCGTGGCAGCTCATGCAGAACAGGGGGTAGGTCTCCCGCAGAGGGTTGTCCCTGTACGCCTCCGTCGAATGCTCGTACCAAGGTATGCGCACCTCGTCGCCGAAGAGCTGGCCGTAGTCGTCGCAGGGGACGGGGTTCGCCATGTAGAAGATCGAACGGCCCGTGGGGTTGTACTCCGCCCCTATCGACTCCGCATACGCATAGTCCTCGATGAGCCCCTTCTCCTTGAAGTCGTCGTAGCCCCAGCCCGCCTCGAGGTTCTCGGAGGTGTCGAGCAGGGTGCGCAGGAACTCCTCGTCGCTCTTCTCGTAGAGCTCGGGGAAGCCCATCTGCTCCGAGAGCGCCCGCATGATCGCCATGTCGTTCCTGCACTCGCCGGCAGGCTCCACCGCCTTCTGGTTCATGAACGTCCCGTTGTGGTCCTCGCACTCCCACGACATCGTGACGGGGAGGACCAGGCTCGCATACCTCGCGGTGTCGGTGAGGAATGAGTCGGCGACGACCGCGAAGTCAACCTTTTTGAAGGCCTCGATGAGCGCCTTCCTCCCTATCCCGTTCGCCAAGGGGTCGGCGTTCATCACGTAGACGCAGCGGATGGGGAAGTCCTCGTCCCCCCATTTTCCGGTGTTCACCAGCGTCTCCAGATACTCGCCCGTGAACGCACGTGTCGGCTTCGCGTCCGGGAGGACAAGGTCCTCCTTGTTCAGGACCAGGGGCGGGGCGAAGCGGCTGGCCGCGCTGAGCTGAAAGACCGAGGCCCCCTTCCTGCCGATGTTGCCTGTCAGCGCACCGAGCAGCACCAGGCTCTTGTAGTTGTGATAGGTGTTGGTCATGTGCTCGAAGCCCCAGAGCGTGCAGACCGAGGAGGGCCTGTTCGTCGCGTAGAGCTCGGCGAGCTCCACGATCCTCTCCGCCGACAGGTCGCACTCCTCCGCCGCGAACTCGACGGTGAAGGGCCTGATCTGCTCCCGCACCAAGTCGTATACCGTGCGCACGGGGGTGCCGTCCGCGTCGAAGCTGCCCTCGACGGCTGGGTCCCTGACCGTCCTGGAGGAGCCGAAGGCCCCTGCCGCCACGTCCCAGACGACCTCGGAGTCCAGCTCCGTCGGCTCGCCGTCGGCGCCCTCCGGCCCCTCGACGGGATCCATCCCCAAGTCGGAGAGCTTCAGGTAGCTGCCGTCCTCCTTGATGAGCAAGGGGGCGACCGAGCTGTTGGCGAGGTAGTCGTGGTCGATGAGGTCGTTGTCGATGATGTGGTTGCACATGGCCAGCATGAGCGCACTGTCGGTCCCTCCCCGTACCGGCAGCCAGATGTCGGAGTGCGCAGCGGAGTTCGTGTACTGCGGGTCGATCGTCACGATCGTCGCGCCGTTGTCGCGGGCCTTGCAGATGAAGGGCCAGGCGCTGCGCATCGTGTCCGCCGGGTTGGCCCCCCAGATCAAGACAGTCCTCGCGTTCGCGACGTCCTCCTGCGAGTTCGGGGAGAGGGAAAGCGCGCCGAACTGCATGTAGAGCCCCGTCATGTCCGACGAGGGGGTGAAGAGCGAGGCCCCCGTCTTCTGCAGGAAGCGCTCCATGGCGACGCCGTTGCCGCCGTTCGCGCGCGTGGTGTTCGGCATCCCTGAGCTCGACTGCGAGCCGCACAGATAGGCGTAGTTCGAGAACGAGTGCCAGAAGGCCACCGACTGCGCCCCGTAGTCGTCGAACGCAGCCTGGAACTTCTCGGCCACGAGCGAGATGGCCTCGTCCCAGCTGACCTGCTCCCAGTTGTCCGAGCCGCGCTCCCCGGTCTGTCTCATCGGGTGCAGGACGCGGTGAGTGGCGTAGAGCCTCTGCGGGTTCGTGTGCCCCTTGACGCAGCCCTGCTGCGTCTCCCTGATCTCGGCTGCGACATGGGGGGTTGTCCTGACGACCTTCCCCTCACGGACCGTCGCCTCCAAGGGGCAGCTGCCCCCGCAGTTCCCACGGCACAGGTTGTAGTACACCTTCTCCTCCGCCGCACCCACCGCGACGTCCGGTTCGGGCGACGGCGTAGGCTCAATCGCGCTACACCCCAAGCCGCCCGCTAGGGGGACTTGTCTCGCCCTGCTACAGGAACAGGTCGTCCATCGTTATCTGGGATTGCGCCAAACCAAAATAGCCTTTCCGCTCAAGCCCGTATGTGGTGACCATCGTGATATGGAGTGCGCTTCTCGTTCCTGTTTCGACAGCAAAGGCGGCCTTCTTGCGCTCAAGAGCTTCGGCCTCCGCTTTTCCGATGGTATAAGGGTGCTTCGTGTATTTCATCTCGCACAGATTGATCACTCCGTCGCGCCGGGAAATCACCAGGTCGATTTGAGCCCCTGGTTCTGTTTCCTTACTGCGCCAAGACGACGTGCTCGTTGACACCCCGGATATTCCGAGGCTTTGTTTCAGCTGCTTCAGATGACCCCTACAAACAAGTTCAAACGCATAGCCGTTCCATGCTCTATGTCCACCGTCCTCGCCGTAGTTTGTCCAAAAATACTCGTCTTTTGTATTGTTGTCCTTCATATATCGAAGATAGAAAAGTGTGAAAGGGTCTTTTAGATAATAATATGCACCATTCTTGAGTCTCGTGAAGTCGGTATATCTCTCAACAAAGTCGCACTGCTCAAGCTCAGAGAGGGCTTCCGTTAAACGACCGTTCGCTGCAAGACCACTTAGTGTGGCGACCTCGTTTCGAGTCATTCCATCGGTCGAACCAGCCAGGGATTCGACGATACGCATGTGTCGCTGCGGCCTGCTGAATAGCGAGCAGTACAGCTCTCGGTACTCATCCCTCAGCGGTGCTACATTGCTAAAGCATAGTCGGTCGACATTCTGCGAAAAGGATAGGCCCTTGTCGAACATATGGAGATAAAACGGAATCCCACCAAAGACCATATAACTTTCAAGCATTTGATATCGCGTGATTTCGATTCCTCGGCTTTTGAAAAACTCCTCGCACTCGCCCAGAGTGAAAGGTGCCAAGTACATTCTGCCAGTAACACGGTTGTGGAGGCCGCCTCGGTTATGAAAGAGCTTTTTCGTGATCCATGACGTCGACGACCCACAGAGTATGAGGAGAATTTCGGGGACTGCTGATGCCCAGCTGTTCCAGAAATAATCAAAGGCCGTCAGGAAGTCAGAACCAGACACATCCAGCCAAGGCATCTCATCTATAAACACCGTCTTTCTTCCTTCGTCCTGGCTGGACAGAAGCAGCCTGAGCTTCCTGAACGCATCATGCCAGCTTGCGGATGCAGGCGCGTCTGTGCCTCCATATTCGACGATGGCTTCGTCGAAGTTAGCCAGATGGACGGCATCAGACACTCCGATTGTGCCAGTGAAATAGAAAGCGAAATCATTCCCGAAAAGCTCTTTGACCAGAAAGGTCTTCCCGACACGCCTGCGCCCATAGACAACTATGAGCTCAGGCTGGTCGGAAGCATGAAACCTCCGCAGCTCGCGGATTTCGTTTTTTCTGCCAATCAGATTCATGCTTCCTCCTTGGTCGTTTAGTCGGCTAAAACATAGCAGGAATCCTCTATTTTAGCCGAAACAGACTCGGCTTTCTGTCATATTACGAATATACCCATACCTCGATCGGACTAAAACTAGGTTAAAATACCATATTTTAGCCGAAAGTGGCACATACTGATCATTCAGAAGGGTAGTCCTCGAAGAACTTGTCGATGTTTGCCTCAACTCCTGCGAACTTGTTATTGAGAATACGCTTCGTCTCTTCGATTGAGTATGACGCGATGCACAGTTCGTGTTCGTCTCTGGCCTTGCGCAGAACATCGCTCATCTTGGCGCTCTTGAACACCATCGCAGAGATAGTGATGTTCGTGTCCACCATCACACGCGTCAGGTTTGCTGCCTGCTCCGGTATTCCTTGACCAGGGCCATGACGTCATCGTCGGTCAGGATACCTTGCTCGGCAGCGAGCGGAGCAAGGACGCTCTGGATGGCTTCAAGGGCAGCATCTTGCGAATTCTTCTTGATGACCACGTTGTCGCCGTCATCGAAAAAGAACACCTTGTTGCCCGTCTGAAGCCCAAGCTTGCGGCGGACGTTCGCAGGAATCGTAATCTGGCCCCTTGATGTGACCGTTGCCTGTTCCATGGTGGCTCCTTACATGCCTTGTATGCATTGTATTGTAGCACAAGTCAGAGGATAAGAGCCGACCACTGAGGTCACAATTTGTGACCTCAAAATCTCCTCAACTTCTTCGTTTGTCAGATGGAAGCGCAACTCCGGCGGGAATCGCTTCTTGTTGCGGCTGGCAGCCTGGTTGATGGCCTTTGTCTCGTATCCATAGGGCGTGGCAACATCGCTGTCCGACAACACCTGCTCACCGCTGACTGACGATGGGGTGACCCGCAACGAACCGGCAAAATTACTGGTCAACCCTCCACGGACACCCCACTGTCATTCCGAGCCTGTCGAGGAATCTTCGAGCGCGCCAGCGGTCGACCGCAGGTCGAAGGGCCCCTGACCTGCCGTTGGACACTGCGTGTCCAAAGATTCCTCGGCTTCGCTTCGCTGCGCTCGGAATGACAGTGGGGGTGTGACCCGACCAAGGCCCTAATGAACTGCCCCGCAGCAAGCTGCAGGGTATCTCGTAGGACAGAGGGCATTGCACCGCCTACGGCGGTATTTGCGCCCCAAGGGGCGGGGTATGTACCCATGCAAGAATTAAGAACACGAAAAGAAAGATTGACTGTCATATGTTTCTATGATATTATGACAAACTGATTCGGGAGACCTATGCCAACCGGAAGGAGGAGAGAGAGGACGTAAGGCGTTCACTTGTACCTGTTTGTGTCATAGTGCTGGTAAGGAGGAAAGATGTCAGAGGGAAGAGTACCGTCAGAACTAACGCGTCGAAGTTTTCTGAAAACCACTGCAGTCGTAGCCGGAACTGCTGCCTTAGCGGGCGGCTATGGGTGCA
>JAISGJ010000061.1 GCA_031263105.1 Coriobacteriales bacterium | reverse complement strand
TCATTGCACGCCGCCTTCCGGCTACTGTTCACACCCCCACTGTCATCCTGAGCGAAGGGGCGAAGCCCCGCAGCCGAAGGATCTTTGGTCGCAAAGCGACCAACTGCGGCCGGGAGACGGATCTGCCCGCAGTCGACCGCTTGCGCGGTCGAGGATTCCTCGGCAGGCTCGGAATGACAGTGGGGGCATTGATCATCGTCTCCCTAGGTGATGTCAGGCACCTTGGGAGCCGTTCCCGGGCAGCATCAGTGAATCCTTAAGAAGCCTGTCGCGTTGCGCGAGGAGGGCGCGCTCGAGGCCTACGGGGTAGCTGTGGGGGTTCAGGAGGCGCTTGTTGGTGGGGTGGAGCCTTCCCAGGCTCTCGCGTGTGACCTTCTGCGCCTCCAATGCGGAGGCCGGCTCTGCGACCGTCCTGCCGTTGCGGACAAGCGGCTCAAGGAGCCCCATGCTCTCGCAGCCCGCAAGGTCCTTGCGCCTCAGCTCGTCGACAGGGTCGATGATAAGGTCGTCCGCAGGCGGCATCTGCTCGTCGTAGACCATGTCGCCGACGAAGGTGCCTCCGGCGTCGAGGTAGCGCCGGGCCGCGAGCAGGCCGGGCAGGGTCGATTTCGACCTCATCTCGGAGACCTTGAGCTGGGGCTCCCAGCGGCCCTCGGGCACCTTGCGGATGGCGCAGAGCTTGTAGACGCCCGTCAGCGCCGGATGGTCCCAGGCCGTCACCAGCCGCGTGCCCACCCCCCATGAGTCGATGCGGGCCCCCTGCTCGTAGAGCGACTGGATGGTGTGCTCGTCGAGGTCGTTGCTCGCGACGATGCGCACATAGCCGAGCCCCTCGTCGTCGAGGAGCCCGCGCGCCTGCACGGACAGCCAGGCGAGGTCGCCCGAGTCGATGCGGATGCCTGCCAGCCGCTGCCCGCGCTGCTCCATCTCCTTTGCCACGGTTATCGCGTTGCGCACGCCCTTCAGCGTGTCGTAGGTATCGACGAGGAGCACGCTGGTATGGGGGAAGGTGTCGACGAAGGCGCGAAAGGCCGCAAGCTCGTCGTCGTGCGCCATCACCCAGGAATGCGCGTGGGTGCCCGAGACGGGGACGCCGAACATGCGCCCTGCCTCGACGTTGGAGGTCGAGGCGCAGCCGCCGACGATGGCCGCACGCGAGGCGAACAGCCCTCCTGCGGGCCCTTGGGCGCGTCTCAGGCCGAACTCGGCGACCGGCCCGTGCGCCACCTCGCAGATGCGCGCGGCCTTGGTCGCGATGAGCGTCTGGTAGTTGACGATGTTGATGAGCGCGGTCTCGACGAGCTGGCACTGGAGTATGGGGCCCATGACGCGCACCACAGGCTCGTAGGGAAAGACCGCCGTGCCCTCGCGGACCGCGTCCACATCGACGGTGAGCGCAAGGCCGGCAAGGCTGTCGATGAACCCTGGGGAGAACAGCGGCACGCCCTCGGCCGCCTTGAGCGTCGCGAGGTACGCGCAGTCGTCGCTGCTGAAGCGGAAGCCCTCCAGCTGCTCGGCGAGCTGGGCAAGGCCGCAGGCGATGGCATAGCCGCCCTTGAAGGGGTTCTCGCGAAAATGGACATAGAAGCATGCCTGGGCATCGGCAAGCCCGCCCCTCCAATAGCCCTGCGCCATGGTGAGCTGATAGAGGTCTGTCAGCAATGCCTGCATACGGCCCTCAGTCGGTGCCTTCCGAGGGCCTGTTGGCCGAGCGCCGCCGCCGCTTGCGCCCGTCGCCGCCGGAACTCCCGCTGCCGCCTGGGCCGCTGCCGCCGCTGCCGCCTGGGCCGCTGCCGCCGCTGCCGCCTGGGCCGCTGCCGCCGCTGCCGCCGCTGCCGCCTGGGCCGCTGCCGCCGCTGCCGCCGCTGCCGCTGCCGCCGCCGCCACGTCCGCCGCCACCGCCGCCACGGCCGCCGCCGCCACGGCCGCCGCCGGACCCCCGGCCGCCGGATCCCCTGCCCCTGCCGCCGCCGCCCTTGCCGCGCAGGCCCGAGGAGCGCTGCCCGGGACGTTGCCTTGACCCCTGGGAGGGCCTTCCTTGGGACGGCCCGTCGTCCGCATCGTCCCCGAACGCCTCCCCGCTTTCGACACGGCCCGCCTGTGCCCAGTCATCCTGCCCTGCGTCCTGCCCGCCCTCCGCAAGACGGCGGCCGGTGCGTCTCTGGCGCCGTGCCGGACGGTCGCGTTCCTGCTCGTGGGAGGCATGGCCCCGGTCGCGGTCGCGCCTGCGCTCCTGCTTCTCGGCGGGCTGCGCGCCTTGCAGCAGGTCGTGCTCGAGCGCCGAGAGCGCGGTGAGGATGCTGCCCGTGGCGCAGCGGTCTATGGCGTCGCGCGAGACGCTACAGGGGCGCGTGTGGCCCTCCTCCCCTGAGGGGCAGTCGAACTCGCCCAGCGGGATGGAGAGCTGCTTGCCGTCCTCGAGGCGCATGGTGATCGTCTCGCGAGGGGTGTCGAAGTCGATGACCTTGGCGTGGCCGAGCGGCGTCTCGATGAGCGCACCCTTCTTGGGGGCGCGGCTCTTGAAGTCCCTGTAGGCCTCGAACTCGTACCGCAGGCAGCACATGAGCCTGCCGCAGGCACCCGAGATCTTCGCGGGGTTCAGCGACAGGTCCTGCTCCTTGGCCATGCGGATGGAGACCGGATGGAAGGTCCCGCCGAGCCGCGCACAGCACATCTCCTCGCCGCAGTGGGCGAGGCCGCCGACGATACGCGCCTCGTCGCGCACGCCGACCTGTCGCATGTCTATGCGGACGCGGAAATGTGAGGCGAGGTCGCGGACGAGGTCGCGGAAGTCCACGCGCCCGTCGTGGGAGAAGTAGAAGACCGCCTTCTCGCCCGAGAACAAAAACTCCACGGAGACGGGCTTCAGGTCAAGGCCGTGCTCCTTGATGAGCTCCCGGAAGAGGGACATCGCCTCCTTGCCCTTGGCGTCAAGCTCGTCGATGCGTTCGAAGTCGAGCTCGTCCAAGACGCGGATGACCGGCTTGAGCGGGCTTTTGAGGGCCTTGACCTGTGCGTCGGTGACCTCAAGGGCGGAGGTGACGACCAAGCCGACCTCGCGGCCGCGCTCGGTATCGACCAAGACGTGGTCGCCCTCCTCATACGTCGAAAGCGCGGGGTCGAACCAGAAGGTCCTGGGACTATAGCGCAGCTTCACAGCTACGACCGTCTGTCGCTCGGGCATCGCTATCCTCACCCTGTCACGCCCAGCTCGTCACGCAAGGTGAACAGCAGGGCCTCGAGTATTGATTGTACCGATACATTATAGGGTATCCGGCGCTCGGCCTCATCGACGGCGGCGATCGCACGCACGAACGCCGCCTCGTCGCTTCCCTCGGCGACCTTGAGGATATGGTAGTGGAAGTCGTGGTTGACGATGTCCTCCTCGCGGCCGACCCGCGCCAGCAGGCAGTCGCGCAGCCACGAGCGCATGGCGCCCAGAACCTCTCCCAAAGCCTCGCGCTCCCTGCCCGTAAGAGCCCGCTTGTGGCGCTGCTCGAGCGCCGTCATCGCCCCTTTGCCCAGATAGTCCTTGCCCTCGACAAGCTGGCGCTCCTGCTCGACCCTCAGTTCGTCGAGGGGCTGCTTAAGGGAGATGAGCAGGTCGCGTGCCGCATCGAGGACGTCGAGCCCGTCGGCCAACGGAAGCCGCTCAAGGGTCTCGAGCACCTTGATGCGGGCGTTGCGCCGTGCGGACGAGCCCAGGAAGTCCTGCGCCCGATAGACGGAGCCGCCCGTCGTTGCCAAGGCGACGCGCGCGTCCTTCAGCGTCGCCCTGCTCCTCTCCATGAGGAGGGAGACGGCCTCCGTCTCGGGGATGAAGCGGAACGCGACGACCTGGCAGCGCGAGAGGATGGTCTCCAACACGCTCTCGCGGGTACGCGCCAACAGGATGAAGGTCACGCGGAGGGGGGGCTCCTCCAGCGTCTTGAGGAAGGCGTTCGCGGGAGCGCCGCCCAGCAGGTCTGCGCGCGTGATGACGTAGACCTTGTGCTGTGCGCGTATCGGCGCAAGGGCCGTGTCGTGGACAAGGTCGCGGACCTGCTCGCTGAGATAGCCGCCTGCGCCCTCGGGCTCGATGGACCTCACGTCAGGATGCGTGCCCCGGGCGACACGGATGCAGTCGTCGCAGGCGCCGCAGCCCATGCTGCGGCAGACGAGCGCCTGTGCCAGTGCGCGGGCCGCCATGGTCTTGCCGGTGCCGACAGGCCCCACGAAGAGGTAGGCGTGGGTCGTCAGGCGGCGCTGCACAGCCGAGGTGAAGAAGCGTGCGACCAGCGGCTGGCCCACAAGGCCGTCGAACGGGGGGGCGGGAGGCGGGAGGGAGGGGAATGTCGATGCCACATCGGAAGTGGACAAGACGGGGACGGACCCAGAGGCAGAGGGAGCGGGGGTCATTGGTCGCGCTCCTGCTTCACGCGGGCGATCATCTCGTCGGTTATCTTGAAGGCCTTGGCCGCCTCTGGGGGAAACAGATCCGCGACCTCGGCAAACACTGCCTCGGCGGTCTCTGCCTTGCGCTTGCGGCTCTGCACGAGGCGCACGCGCTCCGGCTCGCGCTCCGCAAGGGACCTGAAGCCCTGCACCACCCGCCCGTGGAACGCAGGCCCCTCGGCCTCGAGCCTGTCGGCCCCTTGCTCCGTCGCGCGGCTGAGCGCGTCTGCGGCATCGTACTCAAGCACGATGGTGCGCTGGGGGACGAGCCCCCTGCTCCCCAGGCGGTTCGCCTGCTCGACGAGCTCGATGCCCAGCCCGCGCGCAACGCCCTGATAGGCGAGCGTGGAGTCGGTGAAGCGGTCGCAGAGCACCGTTGCCCCGCGCGCGAGCGCCGGCTCGATGACCTGGCCTGTGAGCTGGGCCCGGGCGGCCTCATAGAGCAGAAGCTCGCCCATGTCGTCGATCTCGACGTATGCGGGGTCGAGCAGGATCTGCCGTATCGCCTCCCCGACACGGGTGCCCCCCGGCTCGCGCAGGCGGCAGACCTCGATGCCCGCAGCCTCAAGCCGCATGCCCAGAAGGAGGATCTGCGTGGACTTGCCCACGCCCTCCCCCCCGTCAAAGGTGATGAAGACGCCGCGCCCCGCAGGGCCAAGGCCCCGTTTGTCGGTGCCGCGCCCCGCAGGGCCGGGCCCCCGGCCGCTCTGTCGCTGTGATTCCTGCATCATCCCATCATAGCGGATTATCAGAAGAGACACGTTGTACAGTACGTCAATGAGACACTGTCATCCCGAGCCTGCCGAGGGATCCTCGACCGCGCAAGCGGTCGACTGCGGCCAAAAGGCGCCTCTGCCTGCGGTTGGCTGCTTCGCAGCCAAAGATCCCTCGGCTGCGGGGGCGTCGCCCCCTCCGCTCGGGATGACAGCAGGGGGCTCGGGACGACAGCAGGGGGCTCGGGACGACAGTTGCGCTGCGCTCGGGACGACAGCAGGGGGCTCGGGACGACAGTTGCGCTGCGCTCGGAATGACAGGAGAGGGGGGGCTCAGTGGTGGTGTGGCCAGCAACACAAGAAGTGCAGGGACGGGTCACAAGGCTTGCGCGTAGAGGTCGTTGCCCTGGGTGTCGATGGCGACGAAGGCGGGGAGGCCTTCGAGGGTGAGCCGGCACAGCGCCTCGGTGCCGAGGTCGTCCCAGGCGACGGGCTCGGCGGCGGTGACGAAGCCCGCCAGAAAGGCGGCGGCGCCCCCCGTCGCCACGAGGTAGACGCTCCGGGTCCGGGCACAGGCCGAGGCGACGGCGGGCGAACGCCTCCCCTTGCCCAGCATGAGCGTGATGCCCGCCTCGAGCAGGGCCGGCGTGGCGAAGTCCATGCGGGAGGCCGTCGTCGGCCCTATCGCGCCGAAGGGACGCCCTGCCGCCGACGGGGTGGGACCGGCGTAGAACAGCGCCTGTCCCGCAAGCCCGAAGGGCAGCTCCCCCTGCCGTTCGAGGTGTTCGAGGGCACGCCGGTGCCCCGCGTCGCGCATCGTGTAGATGCTGCCGTGCAGCGTGACCGCATCCCCCGCAGTCAGGGCGCAGAGCTGCTCGCGGGTGGCGGGAAGGCTGAGGGGGAAGGAGGGGGATGCGTCGGCGGAACCGACAGCGAACGACCCGGCGGCAGGAAGCGGCGTTGCGGGGGCTGGGTGCTCCGCCGTTGGGGCTGGGTGCTCCGCCGCTGCGACCGGGGGCGGCACTGATGCGGCGCTCATGGCCCCTCCAGGTCGATGGAGGTGCTCCTGAGGCTGTTGCAGCCGATGTTGACCGCGAGCGGGAGCGACGCGATATGACAGGGCGCCGAAAGGACGTGAACAGCCAGCGCCGTCACCTCGCCGCCGAGGCCTCCGGGGCCCAGCCCCGTGGCGTTGACGTCTTCGAGGAGCTGCCGCTCCAAGGCTGCGTTCTGCGAATCGGGGCTCGCCTCGCCCACGGGACGGAGCAGGGCGCGCTTGGCGAGGCCGCCCACCTTGTCGAAGGTCGAGCCGACGCCGACGCCGATGACGAGCGGCGGACAGGCGCTCTCGCCCTTCGCGAGCACGGCATCGAGCACGGCACGGCGGATGCCGTCTTCGCCCTCGTTGGGCGTGAGCATGACGACCCGTGAGGCGTTGTCGGAGCCGCCGCCCTTGAGCATGAGGTGCAGGACGGCCCCGCGCCTGGCCGGATTGAGCCACAGCTCGCAGAACGCAGGGGTGTTGTCGCCGGTGTTGCGCCGGTCGCCGAAGGCGTCGCGCACCAGGCTCTTGCGCAAGGCGGCCCTCTCGAAGGCGCGTGCGACCGCCTCGTCGACGAGGCTGAAGACGTCTGCCGGAAGGACGACCGCCCTGCCCTCCGCGTCGCGCTCCCCCACCTCGAGCAGCACCCAGACGCTCCCCGTGTCCTGGCAAAGGGGGATCCGCCGCTCCTCTGCTATCAAGGCGTTCTCCCTGAGCTGTCGAAGCACGGTGCGCCCGCGCCCGCCCGTCTCCCGCACGGCGGCCGCATCGAGGGCGGTGCGCACGTCGGGGCGCAGCACGCAGGCGATATCCGGTATCGCCCGCTCGACGAGACGGGCGATACCAACAGCAGTAAGCATGTCAGAGAGGCTGTTCACTCGTCCATTATAGGCGTTTCAAGAACTCCCGGCCCCCGACTCCACTGTCACCCCGATCCCCACTGTCACCCCGAGCCCCACTGCCATCCCGAGTCCACCGCCGCCCCGCACCCCACTGTCATCCCGAGCCCCACTGCCATCCCGAGTCCACCGCCGCCCCGCACCCCACTGTCATCCCGAGCGGAGGGGGCGAAGCCCCCGCAGCCGAGGGATCCTTGGGTTCGAGCGCCCGAAACAGCGTGTCGCCCGCTACGCGGGCTCTTAGCATGGATTGGCTGCTCCGCAGCCAAAGATCCCTCGGCTGCGGGGGCTTCGCCCCCTCCGCTCGGGATGACAGTGAGCAGCCGCACGTTCGGGGCCGAGGGGGTCAAGGGGATCCAA
>JAISGJ010000206.1 GCA_031263105.1 Coriobacteriales bacterium | reverse complement strand
CGGGTGAGCCCATGGAACCGACAGGCCCACGGAACGCGAAGCAGCCAACTGGCCCGGTTGGGCGCCGATGCGCCCAAAGATTCCTCGGCTTCGCTCGGAATGACAGTAGGGTGCGAACGGTAACGTTGCTTTTTTTGGCAAGGGTCTTGCCGTGTGTGCGTGATTGCCAGATGTGCGGGGCGGAAGTAGAATGGACTCTCATCATCTTTCGCACTGAGGCCGCTGGTCGGCTTGGTGCGTGACGTGTGCCCTTCCAGGGACGTGCGCCGCTGATGAAGGGTCATCGCCACGGGAACACAAGAGAATCGGAGGGTCTCCATGCTGACACGCACGATTGACAAAGGCCGCACTTTGGCGGCAGGCATCGCCTTGGCCTTGGGCCTGGTGCTTGCATGCCTGCTTGGGACGGCGGTGCAGGCTCAAGCCGCACCCGCGTCTGACGACGGGGCGGCATCCGGGACCGAGGAGGTGCAGGCGACCGGCAGGCTCGTCATCGAGGATCCTGTCGAGGCCGTGGCGCCTGTGCCCGCCGAGGAGGCCGCCGTGCCCGCAGGGGGCGTGCCTGTGGATGCGCCCGCTGCGCCTGCGAGTGCGCCCGCCCCACCCGCAGAGGAGTCCGCAGCCCCTGTGCCCGCACCCACGGACGGGGCCGCCACGGAGCCCCCTGCGCCTACAGGCGGCCCTGCCGCCGAACCGGTGCCCGACGAACTTGCTGCTGCGGCAGACGTGCAGGCGACCGGCAGGCTCGTCGTCGAGGAGCCTGCCGCATCGGCAGCAGACGAGCCGCAGACAGCAAACGCCCCGACCTCCTCCCCAACAGCCACCACCGTGCCGGCCTCCGTGGCCGACGAGGCTGCACCGCTTGAGACCTTTGCGGCAGCGCCGAAGAGCGCCTGGAAGCAGGAGCCCGACGGCTGGCATTACTACAACGCCGTCGGCACGACGGTCAAGGGCATGAGGAAGATCGACAGCAGGTACTACTTCTTCGACAGCCTCGGCGTGATGTGCAGCAACGACTGGGTGAACGTGAACGGGTTCTGGTACTACTTCCAGCCGGTGGGGTCGCTGAGCGCCAAGGCGCCGGCGCTCGTCAGCGGCATCAAGCAGTTGAACTCCCGGCGTTCCTCGACGGTCGTCTATCAGAACGGCAGGCAGGTCACCAAGAACTTCCTCGTCCACGACTTCTACCTCTTCGACGCCCAGGGCAGGATGAGGACCGGCCTGCAGAAGGTGGGGAACCAGAGCTATTACTTCGACAGCTCGGGCAAGATGCGGGAAGGCCTCGTCAACGTCAAGGGCACGTTGCGCCGCTTCGTCGATACGAGCGTCTACGGCAACAGCGTCGCGCCGATGGTCACGAAGCTGACGAGGTCGGCATACTACCTCACGGGCACCAAGGCCAAGGCCACCTCGGTCAAGAGATGGCTCTGGTACCTGTCCGCCTCCACAGGCGAGGTGTATTCCGGCTGGAAGGACATAGGAGGGAAGCGCTATTACTTCTCCCAAGGTTCCATGGTGTCCGGCCTGCAGGTGATTGACAACAAGCAGTACTACTTCAGGGGCGGGCTGAACACCGCCGACGGCAGGGCCCCGCTCGCCAAGGGGATGTTCAGGACGATTTCCGTCGTGTGGGACAGCTCCGCCACGGTCACGCCCTTCTATACGTGGCATTACTCGAAGTCGGACGGCACGGTCGCCTCCGGTTGGTTGAAGTACGGCAGCCAACGCTACTATCTTGACCAGGACGGCACCATGGCAATCGGATACTACGCCATCGACGGGAAGTATTACTACTTCAACGAGCAGAACAGCGAGAGGGGCGGCAAATCGCCGCTCGTCACGAAGCTGACCCAGGTCAAGCTGCGTACCTACGACAGCGCCACGAAGCGCTACAAGACCGTGTACGAGTGGCATAACGCGAATGCGGACGGCACGGTGAAGACCGGCCTCTTGACGGTGGGCGGCCAGAAGTACTGCTTCGCGTACTACGGCCTGATGCTTTCGGGCTGGCAGGACGTCGACGGCCAGAGGTACTACTTCAAGCTCGACGAGAAGACCGGCCGTGCGCCTGCGTTGACGAACGGCATCAGGGTCGTCAAGGAGCAGGAGTGGGTCTCAGGCTCCGCCTACAGGCTCGTCTCAAAGAAGTATTACTTCGACAAGAGCGGCGCGAACAAGGCGGGCTGGAAGCAGGACGCGAAGAAGGCTTGGTACTACTTCGGCAACGCCTATACGACAGGCGGCTCCTTCGCCGCCCCCACATCGTATGGGGCGGCCGCTTTGACCGGTGGCAGGTACTGGGTCGACGGCAGCTACTACACCTTCGACGGAACGGGTAAGCTGGTAAGCCCCAAGAAGCCGTAGGGGCCGCCAGAGGCCTCGCAAAGGATTTCGGTTCTGAGGCTCTGAGGCTCTGGCTGGCCCGAGTTCCCGAGGGGTCTGCCCCAAGAAACCGTAAGGAGAGGAAAGACCGTGCTGTTCGCTGACATCGACTATCTCACAGGCGATTTCGAGGTCGCACGCGGCTTCGTCGGGACCGAGGGGGCGCACATCACCTATGTCGGTGCAGCGGCCCCCGAGCATCCCGAGCGCTTCGGTGAGCGCTACGAGGGGCGTGGGCGCTTCCTCGTCCCCGGCATGTACAACACGCATGCGCACCTGCCCATGACCCTGCTGAGGGGCTATGCCGAGAACCTTGCGCTTCAGGACTGGCTCTACAAGCGGGTCTTTCCCTTCGAGGGCAGGATAGACAACGAGCGCGCGTACCCTGCCACCCTGCTTGCCGTCGCCGAGATGCTGCGCTTCGGCGTGGTGGGCGTGACCGACATGTACTACTACAGCGATGCGCGGATCAGGGCCTTCACCGAGAGCGGCATCAAGGCCAACCTCTGCGACGGCGTGATGGTGTTCGACGAGGAGACCCGCTACGAGCAGATGCCGAACCACGACCTCAACGAGCGCTTGGTGCGGGAGCACCACAACACGGCGGACGGGCGCATCAAGGTGGACCTGAACATCCACTCCGAGTACATCTCCAACCCGCAGGTCGTGCGCGCGGTGGGGGAGCATGCGGTGGAGCTCGGCGTCCAGACCCATGTGCACATCAGCGAGACGAAGCTCGAGCACGAGGAGTGCAAGCAGCGCCGGGGCGGGCTTTCCCCCGCACGGTACTTCGAGTCGCTGGACTTCTTCCGTGCGCCCTGCACGGCGGCGCACTGCGTGTGGTCGGAACCGGCGGACTGGGAGGTGTTCGCCGCCCATGACGTGACGGTCGCCGCCAACCCCGCGAGCAACATGAAGCTTGCGAGCGGCTTTGCGCCCATCCCGCAGATGCTGGCGGCAGGCGTGAACGTGGCGCTCGGCACCGACGGCGTGGCCAGCAACAACTCCCATAACATCCTCAAGGACCTCTACCTGTTCGCGCTCCTCTACAAGGGCTCGACGGGCGATCCCACCGTCGTCACGCCTGCACAGGCGCTCGCCGCCGCGACCGTCAACGGCGCGTGCTCGCAGGGGCGCGCCGACTGCGGCACCATCGAGGCAGGCAGGCGCGCCGACCTCGTGGCCTTCGACGTGGACGTGCCTTGGATGCAGCCCGTCCACCATCTGGTGAACAACCTCGTGTACTCCGCGCAGGGCACCGACGTGGTGCTGACGATGGTCGACGGCAGGGTGCTGTACCGCGACGGCGTCTACCCCACCATCGACATCGAGCGTGCCATCGCCGACACCCAGCAGGTCGCCGACGCGATAGTCGCCGAGTTGTAATGGGCGGGGCGCGTCCGGGCGGGGCGGGCGCGGCGGCGGCGGGCGTGGGCGCAGGCGCGGGCGCAGCGGGCGCGGGTTCGCCTCCGTCTCCGGGTTCGCAGCTGCCCCAGGACGCGCCGCCCGCCGCCGCAGTGCCCTCGGGCGCCCTCCCACAGCGGGTGCTTGTCGCGATGAGCGGCGGCGTCGACTCCTCGGTCGCCGCGTCCCTGCTGCACGAGGCGGGCTACGACTGCGCGGGCGCGACGATGCGGCTCATCGACGACGCGCTCATCGGCAGCGAGGGCGAGGGCGGCTGCTGTTCGCTGGCGGATGTCGAGGACGCGCGCGCCGTCTGCGTCCGCCTCGGCATCCCGCACTACGCCTTCAACTTCACGGAGGACTTCGCCGCGCAGGTCGTCGAGCGATTCGTCTCAGCCTACGAGCACGGCGCGACCCCCAATCCCTGCATCGACTGCAACCGCTTCCTCAAGTTCGAGCGTCTGCTCGAGCGTGCGCACCAGACGGGCTTCGACTACGTGGCGACCGGCCATTACGTGCGCACGGAGCGCCAAGGGGCGACGGGGCGTTACCTGCTCAAGCGCGGCATCGACCCCGAGAAGGACCAAAGCTACGTCCTCTACGCGATGACCCAGGGACAGCTTGCGCACACGCTGTTCCCCCTTGGCGGCCTCACGAAGAGGCAGGTGCGCGACCGTGCCCGTGCAGGCGGCCTTGCCACCGCCGAGAAGCGCGAGAGCCAGGACATCTGCTTCGTCCCCGACGGCGCTTACGGTGCCTTTATCCGGCGTCACACGGGCCGCTCCTATGCGCAGGGCCCTCTTGTCGACGAACAGGGAAGGCAGCTGGGCACGCATCAGGGTGTCATCGACTTCACGGTCGGGCAGCGCAAGGGGATAGGCGTCGCCGCCGCGCATCCGCTGTATGTGAGGGAGATAGACCCTGTCCGTAACCGTGTGGTCATCTGTCCCGAACAGGGCCTCTACGCGAGGACGGCCGTGGTCAGCGACCTCAACCTCATCCCCTTTGATGCCCTTGACGGGCCGTTGCGCGTAAGCGCCAAACACCGCTACCGTCAAAGCAATCGCCCCGCCGTTGTGCGCCAGGTGGACGACGACACCCTGCGCATCGACTTCGACGAGCCGCAGAAGGCCATGGCCAAGGGCCAGGCCCTCGTCCTGTACGACGGCGACTACGTCATAGGGGGCGGCACCATAGCCGACACGATGGGGTGACAGGGGGGGGGGGGGGGGGGGGGGGGGCCAAACCTTGCCCGGGGCGGGCCCCCACGGCGG
>JAISGJ010000182.1 GCA_031263105.1 Coriobacteriales bacterium | reverse complement strand
CGCTAACCCCCCACCGCGTGTCCTTCTGCGCCTGCCCCGGCCGGGGGGCGACCAAAGCCCCCCCCCCCCCCCCCCCCCCCCCCTCAGACCTCCATGATGAGGGGGATGACCATGGGGCGGCGGCGGATCCGCTCCCAGAGCAGGGAGCCCACCTCCTCGCGCAGGCTGCGCTTCAGGGTGCTCTGGTTCGGGCGGTGGCCGTGCACGGAGCGCGAGGCGACCTTCTCCACCAGGGCGACAAGGTCGTTGGCGAGCGCCTGGTCGTCTCCCCCGCTCACGCCGCGCATGATGACCTCGGGCTTGCCGACCGGCTCGTTGTCGCGGCGGCGCACGAGACAGACGACCGTGACGATGCCGTCGCTTGCAAGCGTCTGGCGGTCCTTCAGCACCACGGCGGAGACGTCGCCCACGGAGAGCCCGTCCACGTAGACGATGCCGCTCTCGACCGGCTCTCCCCTTCTCACGCCGGTCTCGTCGAGCAGGAGCACGTCGCCCGAGTCGAGGATGAAGACGTTCTTAGGAGGGATGCCGACCTTCTCGGCCAGCTTGGCGTGCGCGCGCAGGTGCAGGGCCTCGCCGTGCACCGGCATGAAGTAGTCGGGCTGGGCGATGGTGAGCATCAGCTTCAGCTCCTCGGCGCCCGCATGTCCCGAGACGTGCACCAGCGCCCGCTGCTTGTCGAATATCTCCGCGCCTATCTTCGCGAGGCCGTTCACGACGCGGGTCACGGCCTTCTCGTTGCCGGGGACGGGAGTGGCGGAGATGATGACCGTGTCGCCCTTCTCGATGTCGATGGTGCGATGCTCGCCGTTCGACATGCGCGCGAGCGCGGAGAGCGGCTCGCCCTGGCTGCCCGTGCAGAGGACGACGAGCTTCTCGGGCGGGATGTCCTTGGCGGCATAGGCGTCGACGAGGAGCCTCTCGTCGACCTTGAGGTAGCCGAGGTCACGCGCGATCTTCGTGTTCGTGAGCATGGAGCGTCCCGTGACCGCGACCTTGCGCCCTGCGGCGACGGCCGCGTCGCATACCTGCTGGATGCGGTGGATGTGGCTCGAGAACGCCGCGACGATGACCCGCCTGTTGGCGCTCGCGACGATCTGCCGGAGGGCCGTGCCGACCTCGGCCTCCGACTTCGTGAAGTTGGGGTTGTTCGCGTTCGTCGAGTCGGAGAGCATGAGGTTGACGCCGGTCTTCGCAAAGCGGGAGATGGCGGCGAAGTCGGTATGGACCCCGTCTATGGGCGTCTGGTCGAGTTTGAAGTCGCCGGTGTGCAGCACGGTGCCGACCGGCGTGCGGATGAACAGGCCGAGCGAGGCGGGTATCGAGTGGTTCACACTGAAGAAGTCGCAGCCGAAGGAGCCGATGGCGACGTGCTCGCCCGCCTGTATCTCACGGAACCGGGCGTTGCGGATGCGGTGCTCGGCGAACTTCCCCTCGATGAAGCCGAGGGTCAGCTTGCTCCCCATGATGGGCACGTTCCTCGTGCCGAGGTCCTTGAGGAGGTACGGGAGCGCGCCCGTGTGGTCCTCGTGGCCGTGCGTGATGATGACGGCGCGCAGACGGTCGGCGTTCTCGAGGATGTACGTGTAGTCCGGCAGTATGAGGTCCACGCCCGGATGGTCGTCGTCAGGGAACATGAGCCCTGCGTCCACGACGATGAGGTCGTCTGCGTACTCGAAGACCGTCATGTTCTTGCCGATGCCGTCAAGGCCTCCCAAGGGGATGATTCGTAAGGAGGGTTTTTGGCGTCCTGCGCCTCCCCTGCCGCCCTTGTTGGCAGTGCCGCCGCTGCCCCCGGCCCCGTTGCTGCCGTTGTTGTTGTTGTTGTTGTGGGCGCCGCCTCCCCCGCCCCCGCTGTTCCCGCTGTTGCTGGCGCCTCCTCCCCCGCTGCCGACGTTGGCGCCTCCCCCTCCGCTGCCTCCGCTGTGCCTCTTGCCCTGCCCGCCGCGCCTCGCCTGGGCGGCACCGGGCCCCCGGTCCGGCCTCTTGTTCCTGCCGCCTGCGTTGTTTGCGCTGTGCGCCGGTTGGCGGTCAGGCGTGACCGCACGCTTTGCCGATGTCCTCCTATCCAAGGAGCACCTCCGTTTCTTCTCTGCCCGGTGCGCGGCGCGACTTTGTGGCTCGTCTGGTTCGCAGGAATCGCACGGCCGCATCGGATGGTATCTTCAAGGGACTGCCCGGCAGGCCCTTAATGCCTTGAAATGCTCCTCATGTCGAGCAGCTCTGTCCTATTATAGCCTATTGCCTGCGAGGCCACAGCTCACGCCCCACTGTCATCCCGAGTCTGCCGAGGATTCCTCGTTACTGTTCACACCCCACTGTCATCCCGAGCCCCCACTGTCATCCCGAGCCTGCCGAGGGATCCTCGGCCGCGCCAGCGGTCGACCGCAGGTCGAAGGGCCCCCGACCTGCCGTTGGACACTGCGTGTCCAAAGATTCCTCGGCGGAGCTCGGAATGACAGTGGGGGCTCGGGATGACAGTGGGGCGCGAGCTGTGGCCTC
>JAISGJ010000133.1 GCA_031263105.1 Coriobacteriales bacterium | reverse complement strand
GCCGTTGGACACTGCGTGTCCAAAGATTCCTCGGCGGAGCTCGGAATGACAGTGGGGGCCGGGATGGCAGTGGGGGCCGGGATGGCAGTGGGGGCCGGGATGGCAGTGGGGGTGTGACGTGTAACCTGTGAGGGCGCTGAGGGCGCTGTGCTGTGAGACAGAGTTCGTACCGCTTTACTTTTCCTGGGCGGTGCCCTATCATATGAAGTTAAATACTTCTAACTACTGTGAGGGACCACGAAGAAGGGATTGCTATGAAGTTTCGACGGATTGCTCTGTTGGCCTTGGCCCTGGTACTGGGGCTTGCGCTTTTCGGCTGTGCGGCGCAGCAGCCTGCCGACGAGGCCGGCGCGGGGGCGGGGGATGCCACCCAGGATGTCGCCCAAGGGTCGGGCACGGATACGGAGGACCCTGCAGGGGAGACAGGTGCGGAGGATGCCGCCGAGGGCTTCCCGATCACCATCACGCATGCCTGGGGAGAGACGGTCATCGAGAGCAGGCCCGAGCGCATCGTCGCCGTCTCCTGGACCAACGAGGACGTGCCGTTGGCCCTCGGCGTCATGCCGCTGGGAATCTCCGAGGTGACCTACGGTGCCGCCGACGAGAGCCGCATGCTGCCGTGGACGAAGCAGAAGGTCGCAGACCTCGGGGGCGAGCCGCCGGTCGTCTTCAGGGACACCGAGGGCTTCGATTTCGAGGCGATCAGCGACCTCAAGCCCGACCTTATCCTCGCCGCCCAGTCGGGCGTCACCGAGGAGGAGTACGCGCTTTTGAGCGAGATAGCCCCCACCGTCGCCTATCCCGGCGAGCCGTGGGTGACCACGTGGCGCGACACCATCACCTTGCAGGCCACTGCGATGGGGATGGAGGCCGAGGGCACGCAGCTGGTCGCCGACCTGGAGACCCTTATCGCCGACACGGCGGCACAGTACCCGCGGATCAAGGGGGTGTCGGCCTGCTTCGCCTATGTGGAGCCCACGGACTTCTCCACGATATCCATCTATGCGCCTTCCGACTCCCGGCCGGCCTACCTGCGTGAGCTTGGCCTGGTCACGCCGCCCAGTGTGGAGGAGCTGGCAGGCCAGACCGAGGACTTCTATATCGACATCAGTGCCGAGAACGTCGATGTCCTGGCCGACGTGGACATCATCCTGACCTACGGCGACGCGAGCCTGCTTGAGGCGATGCAGAACGACCCGCTGCTCGGCGCCATCCCGGCGGTCGCGCGCGGCTCGGTCGTGCTCATCGAGGACGGCAGTGCGCTGTACTCGGGCGCGTCGCCCAGCGCGCTCTCCCTTCCTTGGTGCGTGGGAGACTACGCCACGATGCTCGACGACGCGGCCGCCAAAGTCGGCTGATGCCTGCGCCTGCCGCATCGGCTGCCGCATCGGTCGAGGGAGACGCTTCCCGGCGCGGCATCCGGCGCGGCCCCCGGCGCGGGAGCGGCCCCCGGCGCGGGAGCGGCATCGCCCACGGGGCGGGAATGCCGTGGGCATCGACGGTCGCAGCCCTTGTGGGGCTGGTGGCGCTGGTGCTGTGCGCTGCGGCCTCGTTGGCGTTCGGGTCGCGTGACGTCAGCTTGGGCGAGGTGGTCGGGGCCTTCGTCGGCTCGGAGCCGCACAGCTTCGCCGAGCTGGCGGTGCGGGAGCGCGTGCCCCGCACCGTCTTTGCGTTGCTGGCCGGCGGGGCGCTGGGGGTCTCGGGCGCCTTGATGCAGGCCGTCACGCGCAACCCGCTGGCCGACCCCGGCATCCTCGGGGTCAACACCGGCGCGTCCCTGTTCGTCGTGGCGGGGCTTGCGTTCTTCGGCATCAACCAGCTTGGCCAGTATGTCTGGCTCGCCCTGCTCGGTGCCTTTCTCACGGCGGTCTTCGTCTATGCGGTGTCCTCGTTCGGAAGGGGCGGTTCCACGCCGGTGAAGCTGGCCTTGGCGGGGGCTGCGACCACTGCCGCCTTCTCCTCCCTGATCAGTGCGCTGCTGCTGCCGCGCATCGATGTCATGAACGTCTTTCGTTTCTGGCAGGTGGGCAGCGTCGGCGGGGTCACGTGGACAAGCCTGCTCGCCATCCTGCCCTTTGTCCTCGTCGGGCTGGGGCTGGGGCTTGCCTCCACTCCGGCGCTCAACGCCTTGGCGCTCGGCGACGAGGTGGCCAAGGGCCTGGGGGTGCGCACGGGCTGGCTGCGGCTCGTGGCGGCGGTGGCAGGCGTGCTGCTCTGCGGGGCGGTGACCGCCGTGGCCGGGCCGATAGGCTTCGTAGGCCTGATGGTGCCCCATGCCGTGCGCCTGCTCACCGGCCCGGACCAGCGCTTGGTGGCGCTGCTCTCCGCGCTCTACGGGGGCGTGCTGCTCACTGCGGCCGACGTGGCGGGCAGGGTGGTCGGGCGTCCGGGCGAGTTGGAGGTGGGCATCGTGACGGTCGTCCTCGGGGCGCCGGTGCTTATCGCCATCGTCCGTGCGTACAAGGTGCGCTCGCTATGAGTGCGGGCAAGGGCGGCGGCGGCACAGGCTGTGCAGGTGGCGAGGCGCGTGCGAGCGCACAGACCATCGCCCTGCTGCGCTCCGGGACCCGCAGGCGGAGGAGGAGGAGGGCGGCGGTCGTGGCCTCGCTTGCCGTGCTGGTGGCAGTGCTGGCCTCGGCGATGCTGATGCTCGGCAACACCTTGTATCCTCCCTCCGACGTGCTCCGTGCGGTGATGGGGGAGGACGTCCCCGGCGCCTCCTTCGCGGTGGGCGTCCTGCGGCTGCCCAGGGCCCTTGCCGCCATCTTGGCGGGGCTTGCCTTCGGGGCGGCGGGCTCCGTGTTCCAGACCATGCTGAGGAACCCCTTGGCAAGCCCCGACGTCATCGGCATCAGCGCGGGCTGTAGCGTTGCCGCCGTGGCCTGCATCGTCGTGTTCCACCTGAGCGGGGCGCTCGTCTCGGTCGTCTCGGTCGTCTTCGGCCTCGTCGTGGCGGCGCTCATCTACCTGCTGGCCAAGGACAGGGAGGGTGCCGGCGGCAAACTGGTGCTCATAGGCATCGGCGTGGGGGCGCTTATGAACGCCGTCGTCTCCTACCTGCTCCTCAAGGCATCGGAGTACGACGTTCCTGCCGCCTATCGTTGGCTCACCGGCAGCCTCAACGCCAGCCGGATGGACGGCCTTGTGCCGCTGGCCGTCGCCGTCGCCGTGTTTCTTCCTGCGGTCCTCGTGCTGGTGCGCGGTCTGGAGGCCATCGAGATGGGAGACGACATGGCCAAGGCCCTCGGAGGCCGTGTCGAGCGGACCCGGGCGCTGCTGATACTGGGCGCGGTGGGCCTGGTGGCCTTTGCCACCGTGACGACCGGCCCCATCGCCTTTGTGGCGTTCCTCTCCGGCCCCATCGCCGTCCGGCTCACAGGTCCCGGAAGGCCCTGCATCCTGCCGGCGGCGCTGCTCGGTGCCGCACTCGTGCTCGGGGCCGACCTCATCGGCCAGTTCGCGTTCGACACGAGGTTTCCCGTCGGGGTGATAACGGGGATACTGGGCGCCCCGTATCTGCTCTTTCTGCTGATACGCCTTAACAGGTCGGGAGGGTCCCTATGAGCGTTACGGGCACGGTGGGTGCGGTGGGCACTGCGGGTACGCTGGGCGCTGCGAGCGTCGCAAGCGCGTCGCACCGCTACATCGTCAAGGACCTGGTGTCGGGCTATGGCCGCACCGCCATCGTCAAGGGGATAAGCCTGGAGGTCCCCGACGGCATGATCAGCGTCATCATCGGCGCCAACGCCTGTGGCAAGTCCACCCTGCTGAAGACGATGGCACGCTTGATACGCCCCATGGACGGTGCCGTCATGCTGGACGGGACGCAGGTGGACAGGCTGCCCACCCGCCGCCTGGCCTGTGTCTTAGGGCTGTTGCCGCAGGCCCCCATCGCGCCCGAGGGCATTGCCGTCGCCGACCTGGTGGGCAGGGGGCGCTTCCCGCACCAGGGCCTTTTGCGCGGCTGGGGCAAGGAGGACGAGGAGGCGGTGGCCGAGGCGCTGGAGATGATGGGCATCGTTGACTTGGCCGACCGCAGCCTCGACGAACTCTCAGGCGGACAGCGCCAGCGTGTCTGGGTCGCCATGGCGCTCGCCCAGCGCACCGACATCCTGCTGCTCGACGAGCCGACGACGTTCCTGGACATAACGCACCAGGTGGAGATACTCGACCTGCTCACCGACCTCAACCGCACGCGACAGACGACCATCGTCATGGTGCTGCACGATATCAACCTGGCCGCCCGTTACGCCGACCACGTGTTCGCCATGCGCGACGGCGCCCTCGTCGCCCAGGGAGCACCCGCCGAGGTCATAACCGAGGAGTCGATTCGCGAGGTGTTCGCCCTGGAGTCCCAGGTGCTGAGCGACCCGCTCTCCGCCTCGCCCGTGGTCCTCCCCAAAAGCCGTCACCACCTGCCGATCGCTGGGGACGATGCGAACCCATCCTCACGTAGAGGAACATCGCTGTAATTTTCCC
>JAISGJ010000097.1 GCA_031263105.1 Coriobacteriales bacterium | reverse complement strand
CCTCTTAGAAAATAAGCCGCCCTGTGCACGGGGCGGTTTTTTTGTCCCCGAAAACAAAAAAGGCCCGCAGACACGGCCACGGAGGCCATGACTGCGGGCAGCTATCAAGTATTCAGTTTTTAGGGGTTCAGGTCACTTCTTCGGTATCTTCAGCCTGTCCCCGGCGAAGATGGTGTCGGAGGCCAGAGTGCCCTTCATTTGACCCTGTCAGGGACTAGAGAAGAAAAGTGGTAAAATGTATCGACTTCGAGAGACGGTAGGATGATATGTCGGATACAGGCCTATCTTTCACAGCAAGCGCCTTCAAGCATGGCGTTGACAGAGAGACTATTGCCAGCATTATTGCCGACCTATTGTTTATGAAGTACCACTCGTCGCACACCGCGATAATCCTCTACGGGTTTGCATCTGACGGGAAAATGATTGAAGTGGCCTACGACTTTCAAACCAGAACCGCATTTCACGCAATGCCGGTGAAGCCATCGAAGAAAGGCATCAATGATGGAATATGACGAGATAATCGCTGAACTTGAGGCTGGGGTCGACTGGACGGCACTTGAAGACGTTCCGACCAAGAAGGCGTTAGAGGTCAAGGCCGTGGGCCTGCAGTACCTCAAGGTCCTGCACGAGCAGCAAGCAGAGAAATACGCCGCCGAGTACGACCAGGTCAGCGCATTGCTGGCGACGACCTGCTGAAGTATTGCGCGTGCGCGCACACCTCGTGACAACCGATATACCTGCCAGATCTACCGCGCCCGCTTCCAGTGGGCGTAGAGCGTGATGGCCTTCGTGGCCTTCGTGCTCGCCGTCACCTTCTTGCCTTTGACTTTGCCGGTGAACCACCCTTGGAAGGCGTAGCCTGTGAGCGTGGGGGTCGCGAGCCTGCCGAGGGCCGCGCCCTTCTTCTTCACCGTGCTCGCGGTCGCGGCGCCGCCCACCTTGCCGCCATTGGCGTTAAGAGGGTCACGACGGGGCCGTTGGCCCTCCAGTGCGCGTAGTAGGTGACGGACTTGCTCACCTTCGCGGTGGCGGAGGCCTTGCCGCCCTGGGCCTTGCCGGTGTACCAGCCAAGGAAGTCGTAGCCTGAGCGGGTTGCCTTGGCGAGGGTGCCGAGGGCCTGCCCGTAGTCCCTCTTCACTGACGCGGATGCCTTGCCGGCGACCCTGCGGCGGGCAGGCCGCAGTAGGCATCTCGCCACAGGTGTCTGGTGCCTTACATAAGCTGACACCAATCTATATATCCACCGCATGGGCGGCGTTTCGGAAAACCGAGCGCACGTTGATTTTACGGATAATTACTGTATAATTACCTGTAAAACGAAGGGAGCCGCCATGCAGACCTACACCATTGCCGAGCTGGGCAGGAGCCCCAAGAGCGTTTGCACGCAAAAGGAGCCGGTGCTCATAACCAACAACGGGAAGCCGCAGAACCTCGTCTTCAACGTCAGGGACCTGCCGATTGACCAGTCGGTCTCGCTTGCGCAGGAGCTGTACGGGCGCTACTGCGTCAGGCAGATGCAGAACGACTCCGTCGCACGGGGGCTCGACAGGCTGAGCGACGAGGAGATCGAGGCCGAGATACAGGCCGCCCGGGCCGGCGCATGACGCCCTGCGTGGTCCTCGACACCAACGTCCTGGTCTCGGCGCTGCTCAACCCGCACGGCAGGCCCGCCCGGCTGCTGGCACTCATCCAGGGAGGGAGCGTGGGGCTCTGCGTCTGCGACGACGTCCTCTCGGAGTACTCGGAGGTCCTGAGCCGAGGGAAGTTCTCGTTCGATCCGGCCCTGATCGAGGGGACGATGGCCTACCTCAGGAGGATGGGCGATTCCGTGGTTCCCTCAGCCCAAGGCGCGGACTTCCGCCGAGACCCCAAGGACGAGGTCTTCTATGACCTTGCGAAAACGGCCGGAGCGGTGCTGGTAACGGGAAACGCCAGGCACTTCCCCGAAGGAGCGGACGTCATGTCCCCCAATGAGTTCTTAGAGGGATTCTCCCAAGGGCGGAACGGGGATTGCGGTAGGCAAGTATGAGCTACCGCACCCGCTTCCAGTGCGCGTAGAGCGTGACGGCCTTCGTGGCCTTCGTGCTCGCCGTCACCTTCTTGCCGCCTGACTTTCCCGTGTACCAGCCGAGGAACTGGTAGCCTGAGCGCTTGGGGGTCGCGAGCTTGCCGAGCTTGGCGTTGTGGGTCTTTTTCACTGATGCCGAGGCCTTCCCACCCACCTTGCCGCCGTTGGCGTTGAGCTTCACGGTGTGGACCTTGGCCCAGTGCGCCCAGTAGGTCACGTTCTTGCTCACCCTCGTCTTGGTGGTGACCTTCGTGCCCTTCGCCTTGCCGGTGAACCACCCTTGGAAGGCGTAGCCTGTGAGCGTGGGGGTCGCGAGCCTGCCGACGGCTGTGCCCTTGGCCTTGACCACGCTCGCGGTCGCGGCGCCGCCCACCTTGCCGCCGGCGGCATTCAACGTGACCACGGGGCCGTTTGCCCTCCAGTGCGCGTAGTAGGTGACGGACTTGGTCACCTTCGCGGTGGCGGAGGCCTTCTGGCCGCCCGCCTTGGCGGTGTACCAGCCGAGGAAGTCGTGGCCCGAGCGGGCGGGCTTGGCGAGGGTGCCGAGCGCCTGCCCGTAGTCCCTCCTCACGGACGCGGATGCCTTGCCGGAGACCCTGCCGCCGTTCGCGTCGAGCTTGACGGTGTAGGTGTTCGCCCTGTACTGCGCGGTGACCGTGAGGTCGGACGCCACGCTCGCGAACCCCGTGTCCCAGCCTGTGAAGGTGTGGCCCGTGCGCGGGGGCGCCTTGGGGGCTGCGGCCGCCGCGCCGTGGGCGACCGCCTGCGCCGCGCCTATCGCCCTGCCGTCCCAGCCCCTGAACGTCACCGTGTGCGCCACGGCCGTCCAGTGCGCGTACCAGGTGACGTGCGCCGTGACCACGGTGGCGGCGGTGACCTGCGCACCGCCGGCCGGCGCCGTGAACCAGCCGTCGAAGGCGTGGCCCGCGCGCGCGGGCACGGGGAGGGCGCCGACGGGCGAGCCCGGGACGACCGAGCGGCCCGCGACGCTGCCGCCCCCCTGGCTGTCGAATGCGACGGAGAACGGAGCGGGCTCCGAGACGTCCTGCGGCAGGACGCTGCCCGCGCCGAAGCGGACCGTGAGCCCCCAGAGCGCCGTCGCGTCGGCGATGCGGTTGTGGGTGCAGTCGAGGGTCGCGAGCTTGGGGTTGGCGCCCACATCGAGGCTGGGGAGGAGGTTGTTGGGGCAGCGGAGGGTCCCCGTCAAGGGGTAGAGATAAAAAGAGGAGATATTTTCCGCGAACTCATAAAATTGAAATACTATTGTGAAAACTAGTAAACCCTGCTACACTGACCGCATGGAAAACTTCGTAGACATACTGCGTGAACGTTTTGGTGAAGACGAGCCGATCCTGAGCGACGAGATCATCGCCGCCTTTCCTGATGTCTCCAGAGTGACGACCTTTAACCGCCTCAATGCGGCATTGGAGGAGGGCAACATGGAGCGCTTCGGCCGAGGCGTTTACTTCATCCCACGTGAGGGCATTTTGGGCAAAGTGCCGCTGCTGCCGCTCAAAGTGGTCAAGAAGAAGTACCTAGGGGAGGGAGATGCCGTCTACGGCTACATCTCCGGCCTCAATCTGGAAAACGAGGCCGGCGTCTCGCCGCAGGTTCCGGCCACGCTGGAGGTCACCTCCAACAAGGCCAGCAGACGCATCAGGGAGATTGAGCCGTTCGGAGGTTGGCGGAAGATAACCCTGCGGGCCCCACGCACTGAGATAACGAAGGACAACGTAGACGCCCTGAGGTTCTTGGATCTGTTGACCAACGTCCCATTGGCCAGTCTCGACGATAGGGAACTGGGGAACCTGAAGCGGCTGTCGGGGAGCCTTGACAGGGGCACCGTGATGAGATGTGTCCGGCACTACCCGGCCAAAACCTCAAAGCGCCTCCTGGAAAGCGAGGCAGCCGGTGTATTTGCATGACGACGTAAAAACGCTGTCGGAAATGGTGGCGGCGACCACCGAGGAGACCGGCATCGACCAGGCATACGTCTACAAGGACTACTTCGTCTGCATGGCCCTCAAGGAGATCGTCGCCGCCAACCCCGCGCTCGTGTTCAGGGGCGGAACCGCCCTGAGCAAGTGCTACGGGATAATCGATCGGTTCTCGATTTTACTCCGTTGTCGGAATAACTCCGATTATTCCGACTTCTCACTTATTCCGCGCTTGTGGCAAAGCGCCTGATAGGCAAAGCGCCTCGCCACAAACATCGGAATAACATTCTCACGCGAAACCGTGCAGTCTCAGGTACTCTTCCAGCTGTTGTTTGA
>JAISGJ010000003.1 GCA_031263105.1 Coriobacteriales bacterium | reverse complement strand
CTCCTGTTCAGTTCGCGCTTGATGGGAGGTCTTATCTTATTCCGATGTTTGGAAGAAACAACAGTGAACAACAGCGGTTATTCAAAGAAGCGGAATAAGTGAAAAGTCGGAATAATCGGGCGATATCGAATTCGCATATCTTTACAAGTGGCGCGAGGCGCTTCCCGACAGAGACGCGCTCAGAAGACTGATCGCCGACGATTCCGATGACGGCCTGAGCGCTTGGCAGGTCGCACCCTTCATGAGAGTGTTCACCCCACGAGAGAGCTGGGAAATACTTCGGCACGATGAATAATCGAGAAATCGAACATATAATTCGGGCATGCGTTGGGATCACCGGTCGTGAGGAAGTGGTGGTCATCGGCTCACAGGCGATACTGGCATCCTTCGATGCCTCGCGTCTGCCCACAGATGCAACGGTATCGAGCGAGGCCGACATACTGTTTTTTGGCGACGACGATCAGCGGTTGGCGGAACAAACCCCGCTCGTTTCAGTTTGAGCGCAACTTCGGCTCGCAGATGCCCGCCCTCCTGCTCCGCACTACTCCTCGACGCAGGCGCCGTGCTCTCTGACCACGCGCTTCAGCTCCTCGAGGTACAGCTCCGCCTGCTGCGTGAGCCGCAGGGAGCTGTGCGTTATCCAGCCGACCTCCATGGCGTCGTCCACTTTGAGCGGCACTGCGGTGATGTTGTCGCCGTTCAGGTCGGCGCTCACTATCCCGGTCGAGACGGTGTAGCCGTCGAGCCCTATCATGAGGTTGAAGATGGTCGCCCGGTCGCTGACCCGGATGACCTTCCTGCGGTGTTCCGTGCTCAGTATCTCCTCGGAGAAATAGAAGGAGTTGTTCTCGCCCTGCTCGAAGGACAGGCAGGGGTAGCCCTCCAGATCCTTCGGCACCACGTACTCGCGTCGGGCGAGCGGGTTCGACGATGCGACGAAGATATGCGGCCTTGCGATGAAAAGCGGATGGAACGTCAGGTCGCTCTCGCGGAACAGCTTCTCGAGCACCTTGCGGTTGAACGGGTTGAGGTACAGTATCCCCAGTTCGCTCCGCAGGGTCCTCACGTCCTCCAGTATCTCGTGCGTCCGCGTCTCCCGCAAGGTGAACTCGTATTCCTCCGCATTGGTCTTTTTGACCATGTTCACAAAGGCGTTCACCGCGAAGGCGTAATGCTGGGTCGAGATGGCGCAGAGGCGCCGCGACGGCTTCTTGCTCAGATAGCGCTGCTCCAAAAGGCCCGCCTGCTCCGTCACCTGTCGTGCGTATCCCAGAAACTCGATGCCGTCCGTCGTCAGCGTGATGCCCCTCGGCGTCCTTGTGAGAAGCTCCGTCCCGATCTCGCCTTCGAGCTCCTTCATCGCGTTCGACAGGCTGGGCTGTGCGATAAAGAGGCTCTCCGCCGCCTTGTTGATGGAGCCGCAGTTCGCGACCTCGATAAAGTACTTGAGTTGCTGCAGCGTCATCGGTATCCCTCCGCACCTATAATGGTCATGTCCGATACATGATATACTCTCGTTCCGCTGTCGGCACGTCGCGTCGCGCCCTGTGCGCCTCGCGTGCCTCGCGTGCCTCGTGTGCCTCGTGTGCCTCGTGTGCCTCGGGACGTTACACGTCATACCCCACTGTCATTCCGAGCCCCGCCGAGGAATCTTTGGACACGCAGTGTCCAACGGCAGGTCGGGGGGCCCTTCGACCTGCGGTCGACCGCTGCGCGGTCGAGGATTCCTCGGCAGGCTCGGAATGACAGTGGGGCTCGGAATGACAGTGGGGCTCGGGATGACAGTGGGGCTCGGGATGACAGTGGGGCTCGGGATGACAGTGGGGCTCGGGATGACAGTGGGGGGCGTGAACGGTAGTGCGCTCACCTCTAAGATACGCCCGGAGGCGTGGTAAGCGTTGACATTGGGGTATGCAATACAGTAAGATTCCAAGGCTTGCGTGCGTAGCTTGCCCGTCGCTCCTCTTGGGCAGCGCTTGTGTGTTCGCGCGGGCATGCAGCTTGAAAAATGCACAGAAAGCATCTATACACACCTGGGGGTGTGCCCGAGTGGTTAAAGGGGACGGGCTGTAAACCCGTTGGCTACGCCTACCATGGTTCGAATCCATGCGCCCCCACCATCCGCTTGTCCTCTTTCCGTCCAGTGGCGTCGCTTCGCCTTGCTGCACGAAAAGACGACTGCGCGGAACTCCGCCCACATAGCTCAGCAGGTAGAGCACTTCCTTGGTAAGGAAGAGGTCACCGGTTCAAGTCCGGTTGTGGGCTCCAGTCATGGCGGTGTAGCTCAGTTGGTCAGAGCACACGGTTCATACCCGTGGCGTCATTGGTTCAAATCCAATCACCGCTACCATTGCCTCAGACGTCCCGTCGGGGACGATCGCCGCTACCATTTGATAACGTGTCGCAAACGCGACAGGCGTATCTCAGTAACCTGCCCGTGAGGGCGCAGACAACCTTTAGGAGGATACTCATGGCCAAAGCAAAGTTCGAGCGTACCAAGCCGCATGTGAACATCGGCACCATCGGTCACGTAGACCACGGGAAGACCACCCTCACGGCCGCCATCTCAAAGACCTTGGCCGAGAAGGGCCTGGCCGACTACACGCCCTTCGAGGACATCGACAAGGCTCCCGAGGAGCGTGAGCGCGGCATCACGATCTCCATCGCCCATATCGAGTACCAGACCGAGGCCCGGCACTATGCCCATGTGGACTGTCCCGGCCACGCCGACTACGTCAAGAACATGATCACCGGCGCCGCACAGATGGACGGCGCGATCCTCGTCATCGCCGCCGACGACGGCCCGATGGCCCAGACCCGCGAGCACATCCTGCTCGCCCGGCAGGTGGGCGTCCCCTACATCGTCGTCTATCTCAACAAGGTCGACATGGTGGACGACGAGGAGCTCCTCGAGCTGGTCGAGATGGAGGTCCGCGACCTGCTCACCAGCTATGAGTTCCCCGGCGACGACACCCCCGTCATCCGAGGCTCCGCGCTGAAGGCCCTGGAGGGCGACGAGGAGGCCAAGCAGTCCATCTGGGAGCTGCTCAAGGCGGTGGACGAGTTCATCCCCACTCCCGAGCGTGACACCGACAAGCCCTTCCTCATGGCCGTCGAGGACGTGTTCACCATCACCGGGCGCGGCACCGTCGCGACCGGTCGCATCGAGCGCGGCGTCATCCGCATCAACGAGGAGGTCGAGATCGTCGGCATCCGTGACACCGCCAAGACCGTCTGCACCGGCGTCGAGATGTTCCGCAAGATCCTCGACCAGGGCCAGGCGGGGGACAACGTCGGCATCCTGCTGCGCGGCGTCAAGCGCGAGGAGATCGTCCGTGGCCAGGTCCTCTGCAAGCCCAAGAGCGTGACTCCCCATACCGAGTTCGAGGGCCAGGTCTACGTGCTGACCAAGGAGGAGGGCGGCCGCCACACGCCGTTCTTCGACGGGTACCGCCCGCAGTTCTACTTCCGCACCACCGACGTCACCGGCGTCGCGCACCTGCCCGAGGGCGTCGAGATGGTCATGCCGGGCGACAACGTCGCCGTCAAAGGCGAGCTCATCTCACCGATCGCGATGGAGGAGGGCCTCCGCTTCGCCATCCGCGAGGGCGGCCGCACCGTCGGCTCCGGGCGCGTGACCAAGATCGTCAAGTAAAGGCGCCGTCTGTAGTCGGGCAGCCCGGTGCGCCATGCCGGGCTGCTGCACACGAGAATGTGAGGATTGATGCGTACGCTGGTCACCTTGGCGTGTACGGAGTGTAAACGCCGCAATTATACGACCAAGAAGAACAAGCAGAGCAACCCTGAGCGCATTGAGTACAAGAAGTACTGCAAATGGTGCAAGGGGCATACGCTGCATCGGGAAACCCGTTAGAAGGCGCAGGCACAGGCCAGTAGCTCCAATTGGTAGAGCGGCGGTCTCCAAAACCGCATGTTGGGGGTTCGAGTCCCTCCTGGCCTGCCAGATTCCCCTTGGCCTGCCAAAGTTCGAGACGGGTCGGGTTGTACCGAGATTGTACCGAGACGGATTGGGGTATACTGTACTATCCTCTTCCTTGGAGGATGCCGAGGCCCGTCATGGGCCTTCGGGCATGAGGGGCGGGGAAGTCGAGCAGTTGCAACGACACGTTAGACCGACAGGATAGAGATGGCAAAGAAGACCTCGAAGCAGGGAAAGAACGCCAACAGAAAAGGCGAGCAACCGACAGCTGAGACAAGCCAGGGGTCGTCTGTGCCCGGGGCAAACGCCTCCCGAGAGTCCGCCAAGGCCGACAAGGCCGGAAAGGCCGACAAGGGGAAGCCTGCCAAGGAGCAGCCCAAGCAGTCCAAGAAGCCGGAGAAGTCGGCAAAGGAGCAACAGAAGGGCTCCAAGGGCGGGAAATCGGCCCCCAAGAAGGAAGGCATCTTCAGGAGGGCCGTGAACTACTTCAAGAACGTGCGGCTCGAGGTCAAGCGCACGACGTGGCCGACCCGCCCCGAGGTGCTCCGCATGAGCCTCATCGTCGTGGGCGCGCTCATCTTCTTCGGCGTGTTCATCTTCCTCATGGACTGGGTGATGACCAGGCTTGCGGAGCTTTACTCGACGCTCGCCCCCGGGGCGGCAGACCCCGCCCTCGTCCCTGACGCCTCGACCGTGCCGGACGCCGGCACGGTGCCGGACGCCGACGTGGCGCCGGATGCCGGCACGACGCCCGATGCGGACGCGGCACCGGACGCGGATGCCGACCAGACGCCGGACGCAGATGCGCAAGACGCTCCTGCAGACACCTCGACCACCCCCGATGCAGAGGCAACGGAGCAATAGGCATGACGAAGAAATGGTATGTACTCCATACGTACTCCGGTTTTGAGAAGAAGGTCAAGGACAACCTCCGTCACCGTATCGAGGCGGTAGGCCTCGACGACCGCATCTTCGACATCAAGATACCGACGGAGGAGGTCATCGAGATCAAGGAGGGCGGCCGTCGCGTCATCACCGACAAGAAGGTCATCCCCGGCTACGTCCTCATCCGCATGGAGCTGGACGACCAGACCTGGGGCGTGGTTCGCAACACGCCGGGCGTCACGGGCTTCGTCGGCGCCCAAGGCAGGCCCTCGCCGCTCTCCCGCGACGAGTACCACAAGATCATGAAGCGCACCAGCTCGGACGCGCCCAAGAGGACCTCGTCGAACCTGCAGGTCGGCCAGAGCGTCAAGGTCGTCTCCGGTCCCCTCGCCGAGTTCGACGGCACCATCGCCGAGGTTCAGCCGGAGGCCGGCAAGGTCAAGGTCATGGTCTCCATCTTCGGCCGCGAGACGCCGGTCGAGCTGAGCTACAACCAGGTCGCCCGCCTTTGACCGAACGCACGAATCATACGGCAGGCGCCCGCAAGGGACGCTTCTCGCCTTCCGTTTGAGATAGAGACCACATTGCCCATAAGGAGTAGGAGACTATGGCTCCCAAAAAGAAGATAGCGGGTTACATCAAGCTGCAGATTCCTGCCGGCCAGGCAACGCCTGCGCCTCCGGTCGGGCCTGCGCTCGGCGCCAAGGGCGTCAACATCATGCAGTTCTGCCAGGCCTTCAACGCCGCGACCCAGGACAAGGGCAGCACCATCATCCCGGTCGAGATCACGGTCTACGAGGACAAGACCTTCGACTTCATCACCAAGACCCCGCCGGCCGCCGTCCTCATCAAGGAGGCCCTCGGGCTCGAGTCCGGCTCCAGCGAGCCGCACACCACGAAGGTCGGCACGCTCACCACGGACCAGCTGCGCACCATCGCCGAGACGAAGCTGCCCGACCTCAACGCCAACGACGTCGAGGCGGCCATGAAGGTCATCCAGGGCACGGCGCGCTCCATGGGCGTGCGCATCGAGGGCGTCGCCGACACCGGCACCTACGGCAAGAAGAAGGCCGCCCCGATGCCGGAGCCGCCCGATGCCGCTGGGGCGGCCGATGCCGCAGGGGCCGCCACGGAGGCGGTCGTTTCCTAGGGTTTCGGGCCTCCTGCAAAGGAGGCCTGCAAACCGTCTGCGCACCGGATGTGCGCGGCGGTCGGCGCGGCGCCCCCATGGCCACGCGCCGTTTGACAGTGGGAGGGTCGGCATGACCCGTACCGACCACACGTAAAGGAGAGATCATGCCAAAGCTATCGAAGAACCGCAAGAGCGCCCTTGAGAAGGTCGACCGGGACCGCCTCTACTCCCCCTTGGCGGCCGTGCGCCTCGCCCGCGAGGTCAAGACGGCCTCCTTCGACGAGACCGTCGAGGTACATATCCGCCTCGGCATCGACACGCGTCAGGCCGACCAGCAGGTGCGCGGCTCCATCTCGCTGCCGAACGGCACCGGCAAGACCGTCAGGGTCGCCGTGTTCGCAGAGGGCGAGAAGGCCCGCGAGGCCGAGGCGGCCGGCGCGGACGTCGTCGGCTCGGACGACCTCGTGGCGCAGGTGCAGGGGGGCTTCCTCGGGTTCGACGCGACGGTCGCCACGCCCGACCAGATGGCGAAGGTCGGACGCCTCGGCAAGATCCTCGGAACCCGGGGCCTCATGCCCAACCCCAAGCTCGGCACCGTCACCAACGACGTGGCGAAGATCGTCGGCGAGCTCAAGGCCGGCCGCGTGGAGTACCGCGCCGACCGCTACGGCATCTGCCACGTGCCCATCGGCAAGGCCTCCTTCGAGGAGGAGAAGCTCGTCGAGAACTACGCGACGCTGATCGAAGAGGTGCTGAGGGTCAAGCCTGCGGCCTCGAAGGGCCGCTACGTCAAAACCGTGACCCTCGCCACCACGATGGGCCCCGGCATCCCCATCGACCCCTCCCGCACCCGCAACCTCCTCGACGAGGACGACGCGGAGGCGTAGGCCCTACGTTCTGCCTGCGTCTGCTTACGGACGCAGGATGTCGTCCAAGGAGAGCAAGGTGACGTCTCCGCGCCCTGCAGACGCCCTGCGGCAGCCTTCCGTGAAGCCGCTCCTCGAGAAGAGGCAGAGGTGCCGGGAGCGTATCGCCGAGAACTCCGGGAGCAGGCTCTTCTCCTCCAGCCTTGCGAGGATGTCCTCTCCCACCCTGGAGCGGGACCATTTGCACTCGCAGAAGAGGCCGGCCTTGTCGCCATCGTGCGCCAGGATGTCGATCTCCGCAGGCATCCTCCTTTTCGCGTCGCTGCCCCACCAGCGGCCTGCGTCGGTGAACTCCAAGGGAAGCAGGTCGGAGCCGTTGGTGCGCCAGAGGTACTCCTGGCAGATGGACTCGAAGACCGACCCCATGTACTGGTCGAGGCCGTCCTCGACGCCCCTGTACGCCAGCTGCGGCTTGTTGCTGTTGACGAGGGAGAGGCTGGGCGCGACGAAGCGATACCAGAAGCGGAGCATGTTGTCGGCCACGGAGTAGAGCGTCCGCTTCCTCTCGTCGACATAGGCCGGCGTCTCGCGCCTGATGAGGTCGAGGGAGACCAGGTTGTCCAGGTAGCGCGCGATGTTGCCGCTCTCCAACTTGGCCCGCGCCGCGATCTCGCGGTACTTGGCGCTGCCTTTGGCAATCGCCGAGAACACCGTGTTGTAGTTCGAGGTCTCGCGCACCTCCTGCAACAGGATGCTCTCCGGCTCATCCAGCAAGGGGGCACTGATGGAGAGGTAGTCGCGGACGATGTTGTCCCTCAGGGACTCTCCTTCCCGATAGCCCTCGAAGTACTTGGGCACACCGCCGTAGACCCCATAGACAGAGGGGACGAGTGCGGGATCGGTCTTGGCGAAGTAGCCCCTCATCCCAAAGAAGCCGAAGGGCCTGACCTTCAGCTGGAAGGTCTTACGGCCGTAGAGGGGGCGGTTGCTGGCGGAGAACTCCTCCTCCATCTGGGACATGGACGAGCCGCAGAGGATGACGAGCAGCCTGCTCGCGCCCTTGTTCCGGTCGATAAGATGCTGTAGCAGCGAGGATATGCCCTCATAGGCCCGGACCAGATACGGGTACTCGTCGATCACCAGCACCAAACGCCGGTCGCGCGCTGCGTCAAAGACCCTCTCCAAGGCAACTTGGAAGCTCGGGAACGCGGCCCCTTCCATCTCCGGTTGCAGGGCCTGCAGTATCGCGGCGCTGAGGAAGGACAGGTTCTCCTGTGCGCTTGTCCTCAGGGCGCTGAAGAAGACGCAGGGCTTGTCCTTGACGAACTCGCTGATGAGCGTGGTCTTGCCGACCCTGCGCCTCCCATAGACGACACCGAGCTCGAAGGCGCCGGACGCATAGCGCCTCTCGAGCTCCTCCGTTTCCGCGTTGCGTGCGATTATCGTCATCAGGGCGGCCTCTCTGTCGGGATTGCAGGGTTGCGGGATTGCAGGTGTCCAGCATACTGCATGGCCACAGTTTTGTAAATCTCGATTTACTACTGTATGTGTTACTAACTTACGATTTTGTATATGAAGCCCTAAAGGGCTCTAGACAATAGTTCATTTGCCTCCTAACTCTTGAGCAATAGTATCGTATATGTTACACTGCATTCATCATATCGAAGGAGTGTAGCGTATATGTCAACTTTTCAAGACTCGGACGAGGCAAGCCTGCTGGCGTGGCGGCAGAGACTGATTACCAAGATAGCCGACGCGAGGCAAGTAAAGGGACTTACCCAGACCCAGCTTGCCGAGATGCTCAAAACAAGCCGCTCCAACATCTCAAGGCTTGAGAGCGGTGCGCACAACCCCTCCCTTGATTTTCTGCTGAAGGTTGCCGCCGTGCTTGATCTGGAACTTGATGTCAGGACAAATAAGCAGCAAGAATCTGGATATAGGGATGATCACTATGAGGTCCGACTCTATGACCAATGCCTTTTTACCTTCTCGCTTTCGCACAAAGGCATCGAGGGCCTGGTCGCCGAGATCCAGGAAACGAAAAGCGGAGTGGAAAGCCTGCTGCCGCTGGATTTGCAGCTTACCGACACCGGGGTGGTCAAATGGCTCCAGCGGCGCGTCATTCCCAAGAACCGCACCTTTGTGGAGGAGATCCTGAAAACCCTCGGTATAGCCGTCAATGACACCAAGGGGATCATTGACGCATGCAAGGGCCTGTCGCTGAACGACAGCTATTGGGTTGTGCCGAAAGGCTTTGACGGCAGGTTCGCGGAGTACAATCTGTACGAGAACCGCTTCTCCGAGATGCTGTCTCTGGTCGCCTACACGGGAATCGGTCAGTCCCATGGCGCGTTCAGCACCTCCCCGGAGCTTACCACGCAGGGAATGCTGCCCAAGGGCTGGCGCTTCATCGAGGATGACGGGATATGCCTCTACAAGGGCGGGACGTCTGGCTACGCGAATGCGGGCAAGGAGCCGTACAGCGAGTTTTATGCCTGTCAGGTGGCAGACGCGATGGGGCTTAGCGCCGTGTCATATGACCTTGAGAATTGGAAGGGCATACTGGCCTCCAAATGCAGATTATTCACAGACATCGACACAGCGTTTGTCCCATTCGGCAGAATCGTCCGCGAGGGCGGCCTGAGGGCCGTTTTGGACTATGCCTCCTCTTTGGGGCCGGACTTTGCCGAGAGCGTCAGGTCCATGTTGGTCTTGGACGCCGTGATTTACAACGAGGACAGGCATTTCGGCAACTTCGGCGTGCTGCGTGACAACAAGAGCGGCAAGATCACAGATCCCGCCCCGCTGTTCGACCACGGCCTGTCGCTGTTCTGCTATGCGATGGACGATGACATCGCAAACCTTGCGGACTATGCCAAAACGAGAACTACCCCCTACTCCGGGGTATCCTTTGAAAGCGTCGTGTCCGATGTCTGCGGCAAAGCGCAGACGGCTCAGCTGAGGCGGCTTATCGGATTTAAGTTCACGCCGCATCCCACCATCAATTTGCCTGAAAAGAGATTGTCTGCAATCGAAAGGTTCCTGCAGGTACGGGTTCGGCAGCTATTGGAGCTGTAAAGACAAAAGGAACCGCCTGTCAAAAAGCGGCCAGCGCAGAAAAGGTGATCGCGAGGGCGAGGGGCCCGCATGATGGACAAGTGTAGCCTGACGGCGGCATTGGCATATCGCGCCCACAACGTCACGATTGACAAGACCAAGTCATCGAGGGCTTGCGTGCGTGGGCTGCGAGCGAGTTCGTGTTGCTCTCCACTGTATTGCTGAAGTGCCCTTTCTTTCGATAGCTGCGAACTGTCTGCCGCTAGGGAGGCGCCGATTAATCCGCCCTCGCGCCGTTTTTAGTCGTGTTATGCCGAGCGCCGAGACGCTCGGCACTGTCTTAGCTTTGCATCGCGCCCAACCCACGCATCTGGGCGCTCATCTGCGATGCCTTCCGCTCCCCAAATCCCTCCTTTTGCCTCCTCCCGGCGCCCCTTTTTCGGCACCAGGCGCACTTCTCCCGTCAGGCAGCCTCGATGGGTGAGCCGTCTATGCGCCTGCCGGCCATCGCCAGCATGTACACATTGGCCAGCATGACCGCCATTGTTATCCTCACGTGGTTTTTCTCAATGCCCCTATAAGTGAGTAGTAACCCCTCGCGGTACCAGCAGTCAGCAAAAGTCGGTACCGCGAATCAGAGATATTTGGTACCGTCACGCAGGCTTTATGATCCCCTATAGAATTTCATGGAAGATGCTCA
>JAISGJ010000243.1 GCA_031263105.1 Coriobacteriales bacterium | reverse complement strand
GGGCGCGCCGCCGCGCCCCCTTTTCTGTGCCCGGGGGCCGGGCCCCCACCCCGTTGGGCGTGGGGGGGGGGGGGGCGCCCACCCCCTACACAGGACAGGCGGCAGAACAAGGCCGCCGTTATATTTGGATGAACCAGCCTTCGGTCACGCCGACGGCTTCTTTTATCTCGGCGCGCACGGCCTCGGGAACCGGCTCGTCGACGTTCATGAGGATGAGGGCCATGCGGGTCTTCTCCTCCTTCACGCCTACTTCCATCGTGGAGATGTTGATGTTCGCCTTGCCGAGGATGGTGCCGATGAGCCCCAGCTGCCCGGGCTTGTCCACATACTTCTGGATGAGGATGTTCTTGCTGGGGATAAGGTCGAGCCGGTAGCCGAGCACCGAGACGATGCGCAGGTCCTCGCCGGGGCCGGAGGTCGTGATGGAGACCTCGACGACCTGGGAACCCGCCCGCGCCTCGAAGCAGACCTTGTTGGCGTACTCGGAGCGCATCGTGGACTTCTCGACCTTCACGGAGACGCCGCGCTGCTCGGCTATGTAGCTCGCGTTGACGAAGTTCACGGCGTCGTCGCTGCTGAGGGAGAAGATGCCGCGCAGGGCGGCGGTGCCGAGCAGGGTCACGTCGTTCTTCGCCAGGTCGCCGAGGACCTTGACCGTCAGCGACTCGATAGGCGCCTCGGCAAGCTGGGCGAGGATGACGCCCGTGGTCTGGCTCGCCTCGATGAAGGGCTTGACGGCGGTCATCACGTCGTCGGGCACCAGCGGCACGTTCACCGCCGTGGGGACCATCTTGCCCTCAAGCCCCATGAGCACGTACTCGGCCGTCTGAAGGCCCGCGCGCGCCTGTGCCTCCTTCGTGGAGGCGCCCAGATGGGGCGTCAGGACGACCTGCTCGAGGCCGTGAAGCGGGGAGTCGGTACAGGGCTCCTTCGCGTAGACGTCGATGCCGGCGCCCGCGACCTTGCCGGACCTCACCGCATCCGCCAGCGCGTCCAAGTCGTAAATGCCGCCGCGCGCGGTGTTCACCACGTAGACGCCGTCCTTCATGCGGGCAAACTGCTCCGCCCCGAACATGCCGATGGTCTCCTTCGTCTTGGGGAGGTGCACGGTGACGAAGTCCGCCAACGGCAGCATCTCGTCGATGTCGTCATAGAGCTTCACGCCGATCTCCGCCGCGCGCTCAGGTGTGGCGAAGGGGTCGAAGCCGATGACGTTCATCTCGAAGGCGTGCGCCCGCTTGGCGACCAGGCCGCCGATGCGGCCCAGCCCGAAGATGGCGAGCGTCTTCTGATACAGCTCGTTGCCGGCGAACAGGCCGCGGTCCCATTTGTGCGCATGCATGCTCGCGTTCGCCTGCGCGGTGCGCCGTGCGCTCGCGAGCAGCAGCGCGAAGGTCTGCTCGCAGGCGCTCACCACGTTGGAGGTGGGGGCGTTGCAGACGATGACGCCGCGCTCGGTGGCGGCGGCGACGTCCACGTTGTCCACGCCCACGCCGGCACGGCCGATGATCTTGAGCCTCGTGCCCGCCTCGATGACCTCGCGCGACGCCTGCGTGGCGCTGCGGATGATGAGAGCCTCGTAGCCCGAGATGGCGGCGCAGAGGTCCTCGGGGGAGAGGTCGAGCCTCACGTCCACCTCATGGCCGGCCTCCTTCAAAAGCCCGATGCCGCCGTCTGCTATCTTTTCTGCAACCAGTACCTTCATGTCTGTCCTTCCATGGTTCTGCGAAAAAGGGACTCCGCTTTGTCCGGGGCGGCCCATTGGGGCGGCGCGAAGCGTCGGAGTGGTGCTCAACCCATCAAAACGGCCTCGGCGGCCTTGACGCCGGTGCCCGGCTCGAAGTCGTAGCCCAGCTCCTTCAAGGTCATCTCGAGCGCCACCAGGGTGGTGACGATGTCGAAGTCGCCGAAGTAGCCCAGATGTCCCACGCGGAATATCCTCCCTGCGTAGTCGTCCTGCCCGCCCGCGATGGTCACACCGTGCTTGTTCTTCAAGAGGGAGACGAGCTTCTTGCCGTCGATGCCCTCGGGCACCCACACGGGGGTCACCGCGTTGCCGCGCCCCTCGCGGGGGGCGAACAGCTCAAGGCCCAGCGCCTCGCAACCGGTGCGCATCGCCTCCGCAAGGCGGGCGTGACGCGCGATTATGTTCTCGATCCCCTCCTCGCGCATGAGCCTCAGCGCCTCGGCAAGGCCCATCATGAGCGAGACGGCGGGGGTGAAGGGCGTCGTGTCCTTCTCCAGATTGCTCTTATACTTCTTCCAGTCGAAGTAGAACTTGGGGAGGTTGGAGCGGCCGTATGCCTTCCACGCCTTGGGGCTCACGCTGAGCGCCGCCAGTCCCGGCGGGAGCATGAGGCCCTTCTGCGAGCCGGTCATCACCACGTCGAGGCCCCACTCGTCCGTCTTGCAGTCCACGGCGCCGATGCCCGTGATGCTGTCGACGATGAGCACGCAGTCCGGGTAGCCGGCGACGATCGCGCCCACAGCCTGCACGTCGTTCAGCACGCCGCTCGACGTCTCCGACTGCGTGACGATGACGCCGCGCGTATCGGGGTTCTCCTCAAGGAAGTGCGCGATGTCCGCAGGGGCGACGACCTGCTGCCAGCCATACTCGAGCACCAAGACGTCGAGCCCGTATGCCTGGGCTATCTGCGCCATGCGCTGCCCGAACTTGCCGTTGGAGGCCACCAGCACCTTGTCGCCGAGACGGAAGCAGTTCGCGACGGCGGACTCCATCGCCCCCGTCCCCGAGCTCGCGAAGATGAGCACGTCGCTTTCCTCGGTCTGGAAGACGTATTTGAGGCCTTCGACGCAGTCCCGCACGACCGCGTTGAAGTCAGGCGTGCGATGGTGGATCATCGGCCGGGCCTGTGCGAGCAGGACCTCGCTCGGAACGGGCGTTGGGCCGGGGGTCATAAGGTACTTCTTTTGCATGTTCCTTCTCCTTCTATGCGTTTCTCTCGGTCGTTGCCTTTCTGGGTTCGTCGGCTCACTCGTCGCGCTTCCCCTCAGGGCCCCGCGAAGCCTTGGCTTCGTGGGTGGGGGTCACAGGCTCGCCGCTCCTTCGACCGTCCACTGGACGGTCGAACCTTCTGTCCTGGATTCGAGGAGCTGCCCCGAATCCGAGAGTGAATTGGTAGTATAACGCTAAACGCGCGCTTCTGTTCACAGGGCGCCCGATTCCCCTCGTAGGGGCGGATGGCACGTTACCGTTCACACCCCCACTGTCATTCCGAGCCCCGCCGAGGAATCCTTGGACACGCAGTGTCCAACGGCAGGTCAGGGGGCCCCTCGACCTGCGGTCGACCGCTTGCGCGACCGAGGATTCCTCGACAGGCTCGGAATGACAGTGGGACTCGGGATGACAGTGGGACTCGGAATGACAGTGGGACTCGGGATGACAGTGGGGCTCGGGATGACAGTGGGGCTCAGGATGACAGTGGGGTGCGAACAGTAACGATGGCAATCCGCCCGGGGCCCAAGGGGACGGGGCCCAGGGGGGGGGGGGGGGGGGGCAGGGGGACGCGCACCTTGACACACCGAATGCGACATACGTCTCCCCGACACACGCGTCCCCCTGACACACGGGCGGATTGCCATCCGCCCCTACTATTTCGAATAGAACACGCCATTCGCGGGGTCATACCTGATGCTGAGCTCGACCGTGCCTTCGGTGTATGTGAGCGCGATGCTCGTGCTGTCGATGCGGCTCAGCACGGTGGAACTGTCGATGTTCGCTGCGAGAAACACATCGATCCCTTCGATCGGCGTCATCACGGCGGAATGGCCTTGCGGCACGATCACCGCGTTGATCGGATAGTCGGGGAAGGTCTGTGTGCCATTGAGGGTCACGCTCTGGGCAAGGCCGAATATGAGCTCGGACTCGCTCATGTCTTGATTCGTGACCTCATAGGAAGTGGGGCTGATAGTGTTGTCCGGCCTGATGAGGCGGAAGGAACCGCCGTCGAAAACGGTTTCGATCTGGGGCGTGCCGACGATTTTGCTCTGCGTGATAATCTTCGAACCACCTTGAACTTCTCCGGACGAAGCATAGAGCACAACGGCGTCCCCCCATCCGACGGTGTTGTGTTCGAGGGGATCGAAGCTCACCCACGCTACGGCGCTCTTTTGTTCTTTCGTGTGCTTGACGATGATCACCCTTTGCTTGTTCTCATGGATCTTATCGAGATCCGCCGCATCGAAATCGATGGTGAGACGATACTTGGTTTCCTCGCGCTTTACCACGTTCAAAGTCACCGTTGCCGTATTCGATTCGTTGTAGTCGGCGTTTCCGTTCCTCTTGAGGGTAATCTGCGTAACACCGATGCCCTGTATGCTGACGACGACGGACTCGTCGCTTGCCGTGTCTATGAGGGTCGCTACGGCCGTGTCCGAGCTTTTCCACACGTAGTCGCCGTCACCGCTGCCACCATGGGCCGTCAGCGCAAAGTTCGAATCGTCGGAAGCCTTGTTCAGCTCATTATCCGCTATGGCGGCATCTGCGGCGTCCTTGATCGTCACTGCAGACTGGCTCTCCTTTGTCACCGTTATCGTTATCGCAGCCGTTGCAGGCGCTTCGTTTCCTGCGGCGTCGACGTAGGCTTCTCCCTGCGGCTTGAAGCAGACCACAAGCATGTGCTCTCCCGCAGCGAGCGTGGAGAGCCACTTGTTCTTGAGCGTGATTGAGCCGTTGTCCTCCCCCTCTCCTGTGACGGCGTAGCACGCGCCCGGCTCAAGCACGTCGCTCGCTCCGCCCGTCACGTCGGTCACGGATGCCACGGCGTTGCCGTTCATCGCCACGGTGACGCTCCTGTCTTCCGTGCCCAGCCTCGTGAAGGACACGGCACCGGCACCAATGGCGCTGTCCGCATAGACGACAACCCCGTCCGAATCTATGATGGTCTCATTGCCTGCCTTGTCGATACTCCATGCGTAGGCAAAGAACTTCTCGTTCGGCTGCACGCTGAACTCTGCGCTGCCTACGCCACCCGCTACGGTGCCCTCCTGCCATCCCACAGCCTGCCTCACGGCATCTATGCTGCCAAGCTCGGAGCCGGTCTTAAGGTACCTCAAGCTCTGGATCCCGTCGCCGCCGGTATCTGCGGCAGAGAACGTAACGTTGAGCGGGCTTTTGAAGAACAGGCCGAAGCCCATCCGGTTCAAGAACTCCTCAAAGACGTTGCTCCTTGTCGTGACGCTGCCTGTCGGCACGGTCTTGTCGCGGTACACGGTAAGGGCGCGCGAGGTCGCGCCCTCGTTCGTGCCCGGCTCGTCGTTATCCACGAAGTAGCCCGTCCAGCTTGGTATCTCCAGCGTTACGGTTCCGGGGGCGACTTCGGTAACGGCAAGCACATAGTTCTTTCCGTCGTTTTCTATGCCCGGCGAAAGTGCGCCTTTCGTGACTTTGCCCGTGCCGTCCGTTATGGTGATACTGTCCTCAGCAAGATTCGTAACGGGGTCGTCAAACTCGATTGCAATGCCCGTCGTGGTCTTCAGGTCTGAGCCGTTGTCCGAACCCGGTGCGCCGCCCAGTTGCTCTGCCACGAACGACACGGGGCGTGCGGAGGTGAGAACATTCAGCTCGTAGTAGACCGCTGTCACATCGTCGTCTTCCGAGATGGCCTTCAGATAGAGTTTCGTGGGCACGTCTCCCCAGGCGATGGTCGCGTCTCCCGTGATCTCCGCGCCCGCGCCGTCGCCCTCCCCGAACGCATCGTCCGGATACAGCGTCGCCTTTTCCGTATCGCTCTGCCCAGAAAGCGTGATGTCGGCCGCTCTCAGCTTGTTCTCTCCGGCTGCAAGGATCACGTCTCCTTTCACGGCGTCAGCAGCGCTGAGCCCGCCGCTCACATCGCTCGCAGCGTCGAAGGTCGCCGTTTTGGGGCCCTTGCCGCGACTGTTCGTCTCTATCTTGCTTATGATAGGTTTTATCACCCATTTCGCGTTGTATTCGTGGCTTCGAAGCGTGCTCTGGTCCTCCGCCCGCTCAACGGCGGCACCTGTGCCCTCCCCTGCCGTCTCGTCCCGTTCGTACCAAGCCTTGAAGACATGGCTCGTGGAGGTCACCGCCGATGCGACAGGCAGCAGCAAGGGGCTTGCTGCGTAGTCGCGCTCGTATTCGCCCGACCTGTCGGGGTCGTCTACGGGCTGCCATAACGAGGGCCGCACCACGATGCCGCTCGGCAAGACGGGCCCTGCGTCCGGCGCTGCATCTTTGGACAGATAGGTCCGTGTGTGCAGCGTCACGACGGCCTTTACGGGCTCGGCGGGCGCTGCGGGGTCGGCGGGGTCGGCTGGCGCTGCGGGGTCGGCGGGGTCAGTCGCAGGCTCTGCGGGGTCGGCGGGCTTGGCGGGCTCTGCGGGTTCCGCGGGCTCGGTCGCGGGGTCTGAAGCGGGTGTCTCTGGAACGGCTGTCTCTGAGGCTGGTGTGTCGGCAGTGCTGCCCGCAGCAGACGACAGGTCGGCAGGCTCGCTCCCCGAAGAGCTGCCTGCCTCCGCGAGCGCGTATGTGCGGTCGGACGTGCTCGGAACAGGCGACGCAGCATCGCCTGAGCGGGCTGAGCGGGCCGTCCCCTGGACGGACGTGAGGTCGAAGTCGGGGACAAAGGAGAGATCGTCCATGATGCCACGAACCGCAGCTCCAGCCGGAGACACCGAGCCAGAACCGAACGTCGTCGCGCCCTGCCCGACAGAGACAGCAATAGCCAGCGAAACCCCCCACCACCGACAGGGCCAGCACCAGAGAAAGGACATATTTCATAACCAAGCCCCTTGGTCTTCCTGTTCCCACAATACTATCACCTTATAAGGCCAATTATACTCACTTTTCCTCAGCTCGTCAGGGAAGGCCGCGACACACCTTGCGCCGGTGCCCGAAGCGTTGCACGTCACACCCCACTGTCATTCCGAGCCCCCACTGTCATTCCGAGCTCCGCCGAGGAATCTTTGGACACGCAGTGTCCAACGGCAGGCCAGGGGGCCCTTCGACCTGCGGTCGACCGCTGGCGCGGTCGAGGATCCCTCGGCAGGCTCGGGATGACAGTGGGGGCCGGGATGACAGTGGGGGCCGGGATGGCAGTGGGTGTGACGTGTAACTACTTGACTCAGGAGCTATATGCGCTACACTGTAGCGCACGAAGGAAGGTTCGACCGTCCAGCGGACGGTCGAAGGAGCAGCGAGCCTGTGACCCCCACCCACGAAGCCAAGGCTTCGCGGGGCCCTGAGGGGAAGCGCGACGAGTGAGTCGCTGAACGCAGGAAAGCAGCGACTGCGAGAAACGCATGGAAGGAGCCGGTATGCCCAGCACGATCTCGGTACGACTGACGGACGAGGAACGCGCCGCCTTGGCGGGATATGCAACAACGTACAACATGACCATGAGCGAGCTTCTCAGATCCTCCGCCTTGCAGGCGGTTGAAGATGCCTATGACCTCGCGATCCTTGAGCGTGCGCGGGAGCAGCTCAAAGACGAGGACTACGTCTCCCACAAGGCCCTCATGCAAGAGTTCGGCCTCTCATGACCTACCGTGTCAGGTACTCCCCCCTGGCCGCCAAGTTCCTGCGCAAGCTCGACCCCCACGCCAAGAGCATCGTCATGAAGTGGGTCGACACGCACCTGGAGGGCTGCACGAACCCACGCGCCTGCGGCAAAGGGCTTACGGGGGACCGTTCCACCGAATGGCGCTACCGCGTCGGCATATACCGCCTCATCGCCGACATCCGGGACGACCTGCTCCTCATACAGATTGCAGACGTCAACCGACGGGACAAGGTATACCGGAGCTGAGGCGCCTGAAGCGCCAAGCGACAAGACGACAGAGGAAAACGCCCCTCTGCCAACTGCGCGGACCCGGCTACGCGAAGAGGTCGTCCAAGGTCACTTCCTGCTCGATGATGCCAGCGTACTTGTTCTGCACGAGGCCCAAGGTGGTCACCAAAGTGGGGATCAGCGTCAGGGCGGTCCTCGTCCCGTCTGCGAAGGCAGAGAGCTTCCTGCGCAGCCTGAGGTCGTAGTCCTTGTCGATCTCGAACTCGCGGGCCGAGAACTTCATCTCGCACACGTTGACCGCACGGTCCCCGCGTTCTATCAGGAGGTCGATCTGGGCGTTCTGCCCTGGCGCACCGCCGCTCCAGGCGCAGACCCTCGTCAGAACCCCCGTGATGCCGAGCTTGCGCTTGATCTGCTCGACATGCGAGAGGCACACCTGCTCGAACGCATACCCGCTCCAGGCATGATAGCCCCCGCTCCCCATGAAGTGGCTCCAGAAGTGCTCGTCGTTTTGCCTGCTGTCGCGGATGAAGTTCAACCAGAACAGGGTGAAGTGGTCGACAAGCTGGAAGAGCCGTCCGCGCTTCTTGCGCGAGAACGGGCTGTAGCTGCGGACGAACCCGTTCTTCTCCAGTTCCGAGAGTATCCTTGTGAGGTTGCCGCCGTCGGGGAAGCCGACAAGGCATGCAAGCTCCTCCCGGGTGAGCCCCCTGCTCTTCGTCGCGAGGGCCTGCACCACCTCGACATGACGCACATGGCGGTTGAAGATCGAGGCGTAGAGGCTCTCGAACTCTCCGGAGAAGCGGGGGCTCTCTCCGAAACAGAGGCGGTCGATGTTCTGCGCGAGGCTGACCCCGCGCTCGAACTCCTTGAGGTAGAAGGGTATGCCGCCGAAGACCATGTAGGCCTCGACGATCTGCTGGCGGTGGTAGCTGACGCCTAGGGCCTCCAGGTACCTCTCACACTCTCGCAAGGTGAACTGCTTGAGGTGGATCCGTCGGGTCACGCGGTTGTAGAGGCCGCTGGTGTTCTGGAAGACCTTGTTGGACAGCCAGGAGGTGACGGATCCGCAGACAATGAGGAGAATGTCGGCGCGCCCCGACGCCCAGCCGTTCCAGAAATGCTCGAAGGCAGGAAGGAAGCGCGACTTGTGGGTGTCCATCCAAGGCATCTCATCGAGGAATATCACCTTCTTCTGTGCCGTCGGTCGGCTTTTTATGATGCCCCTCAGCTGCGCGAAGGCCTCGAACCACGTCCTCGGCTGTACAAGGTCGCCGGTCGCGTACTCCTGTAGCGCCTGGTGAAACCCCGCGAGCTGTTCCCTCGTCGTGACGTTGGCGATGCCGGTGTAGGCGAAGTCGAAGGTGCCGTTGAAGGTCTCCCTGACCAGGAAGGTCTTGCCCACGCGCCTGCGCCCGTAGACGACAACGAACTCGGGGCTGTCGTTCGCCGCAAGGTCGAGCAGCCTTTGCCGCTCTTCCTCTCTTCCGATTAACCGCATGACCGCCGCCTTCTGATCGAGGACTGTCCTTGTGCGATTATTATATGCGCTAACCGCCTATTTGACCATAGTTAGCGCATATAATAATCGTTGAATGGCAGTCGTCTGCCGTATAATGCTTTTGGGGTTGTTGCTTGGTGCAAGATATTCCATGCGAAAAGTCATGATTTCATAGCACTTTCCGCATGGAATATGTTTCTGTTCACACCCCCACTGCCATCCCGAGCCCCGCTGCCATCCCGAGCCTGCCGAGGAATCTTTGGACACGCA
>JAISGJ010000239.1 GCA_031263105.1 Coriobacteriales bacterium | reverse complement strand
GCCGCAGCGGCCGCCGAGCCCGCGCACGCTGTCGCCCCCGCCGCCGACGCCGATGCCGCCCCCGCCCCCGAGCCCGCCGCCCCCGCCGAGGACGCCCCCGCTCCTGCCGAATAGCCCTGTCATGCAGGTCAGCCTTCTCTACCATACCCCGAACCCCGAGCGTGCCGTCGCCACTGCGGCACGCCTGTGCTATGCGCCCCTCGGTGCCGCCGAGCTCATGGAGGGCATGAGCGACGAGCGGGCAGGCAAGGTGCTTGCGACCATCATGAAGAGCGGGCATTTCTCCGCCCTCGAGCACGCGAGCTACACCTTTGCGGTGGACGGCGTCAGCCGTGCGCTCACCCACCAGCTCGTGCGCCACCGCCTGGCGAGCTACAACCAGCAGAGCCAGCGCTACGTGACCTTCTCCGACGACCCCGAGGTCGTCCTCCCGCAGACCGTCGCCGACGACGCGGAGGCGCTCTCGGCCTTCAACACCGCGATCGACGTCGCCTATGCGACCTACACGCAGCTCATAGAGGCGGGGATTCCCGCCGAGGATGCGCGTTACGTGCTTCCCAACGCCTGCGTCACCAAGATCGTCGTCACCATGAACATCCGCGAGCTCCTGCACTTCTTCGAGGTGCGCTGCTGCCATCGCGCACAATGGGAGATACAGGAGCTTGCCCACCGCATGCTCGAACTGGCGGCACCGACCGCTCCCTACCTCTTCCTGGACGCAGGCGCGGTGTGCCGTCGCGGGCCCTGCGCGGAGGGGAAGATGACCTGCGGAGACCCCTTCGAACGGGTCGTCCGCCCATGAGCGGGGCGGCCGGGCAGAGCGACGTCGCCTCGACCGAGGCCGCAGTCCGTCTCGCAGGCCCCGGCGTCTCGACCGACCCCGCGTCTCGTTTCCCGGTGCCCGGCGTCTCGACCGACCCTGCGGGCGAGGCCGTCCTCAAGGCCCCTGTACGTGCGCGGAGCGAGTGGGCGCGCGCCAAGGACACCGAGGGGGTCGTCTGCCAGACGCATGTGGGGGGCCAGGCGCTCATCGAGGGCGTCATGATGCGCGGCACGTACAACTGGGCCGTCGCGGTGCGCGAGCCGAGCGGCCTGCTCTACGTGGAGGAGCACGACCTTGCGAGCGGCAAGGCGAAGAACCGCTGGCTGCACAGGCCCGTCGTCCGGGGATGCACCGCCCTTGTCGAGTCCCTTGCCCTCGGCTACCGCGCCCTCGAGATCGCCTCCCAACACGCCTTCGGCTTCGACGAGGAGGAGGGGGAGGATGTCGGCAGCACGCCCCCCGAGCAGCCGCAGCCGGAGGCCGATGCGCCCCCCGGGCCGTCGGGTTCGCAGCCGGCGCCCCAGCCGCCGCCCGCCGCCGCCGCGCCCCCCGGGCCGCCGCCGGCGTCCCAGCTCCCGCCCCAGGCCCCTGCCCCGCCCCAGCCCCAGGCCGCCGACGCCATCCCCAAGCCGGTCATGACCGCCACCATGATACTCGGCGTCCTGCTCGGGGTCGGCCTGTTCGTCGTCCTGCCCGCCCTTGTCACCAACCTGATAATCGGCGACTACGGCGAGAAGACCCTGCTGTGGAACATCGTCGACGGCGTCCTGCGCATCGCCGTCTTCGTGTTCTATATCTGGCTCATCGGTCGCATGAAGGACATCAAGCGCATGTTCGGCTACCACGGGGCCGAGCACAAGACCATCCACTGCTACGAGCACGGCCTCGACCTCACCGTCGAGAACGCGCGACGCTTCCCCACGCTGCACGTCCGCTGCGGCACGGCGTTCCTGCTCACGACGATGCTCATTGCGATACTCGTGTTCACCGTTGTGCCGATAGGGCCGCTCATCGACGCGCTGGGCGTGACGAACGGGGCGCTGCGCCTTGTGCTCGTCATCTGCTCGCGCATCGTCCTTTTGCCCGTCATAGCAGGCCTGTCCTACGAGGTCACGGTCAAATGGGCGGGCGCCCACCCCGAGAGCCCGCTGGTGCAGTTCGTCCTCTGGCCGGGCCTGCAGATGCAGCGGCTGACCACGAACCAGCCCGACGACGGGATGCTCGAGGTCGCCATCGCCTCCATGCGGCAGGTGCTCGAACGCGAGGAGAGGGAGCACGCCGCCAAACAGGTGAGGGCCGAGGGCGCCTCTGCGCCCGAGGGGCCCGCCGGTCGTCCCGCCGCCGAGCAGGCAGGGCCCGGGCGCCCTTCCGCGCCTGACGAACGAGGCGGGGCCGAGGCCTCCCGCCCGGCAGGGGCCGATGCCGCCAAACAGGCAGGGACCGATGCCGCCCGGCAGGCAGACGCCGAGGGAACGTGACCGCCGCCCCGCTCCAGTCGGAGGAGCACGGGGTGCTCCAGCGCCTGGTCGATGCCCTGTACAGGGAGAAGGACAGGGCGACCCGCCTCGATGCCCTCCTCATGGCCGAGACCTTCGATTTGACCGGCGACCTGCTGGAGATCGTCACGCTCCTGCCGCCCGGCGCCCACAGCCGCCAAAGGCTCTGCGACCAGATGAACTCCTCCCTCGCAGGCCACGGCTGGGGCCTCCTCTACGGCACCGTGGACTGAGGCACAAGGATGTGAAAGGGAAGCCCATGTTTGCTCAGAAGTACGAACATGACCAAGGAGGAGGCCCTGTTCCTTGCGAAAAGGAACATCGTGGACATTCACCGAGCAAAGATGACGGAGGGGAGAACCCCGGATCTGCCCGGCCCAGCCTGCCCGGACCTGACGTCACACGTCACACCCCCACCGTCACGCCCCCCCCCCCCCCCCCGCGCGGGGGGCGGGGCCCGCGCTGGAGGCCGCGCGGGCGGGGGGGACAGCAACAAGAGCCCAGAGTATC
>JAISGJ010000183.1 GCA_031263105.1 Coriobacteriales bacterium | reverse complement strand
CCGCGTTTTCAGCGAGGACGGGCCGACAGGCCCACGGAACGCGAAGCAGCCGACCGTGGGCCGAGGCGCTTTCTGGCCGCAGTCGACCGCTCGTGCGGTCGAAGATCCCTCGGCAGGCTCGGGATGACAGTGGGGCTCGGGATGACGGTGGGGCTCGGGATGACGGTGGGGCTCGGGATGACGGTGGGGCGTGGACGGTGGGGCGTGGACGGTGGGGCGTGGACGGTGGGGCTCGGGATGACGGTGGGGCGTGGACGGTAACCTGCCCTTCACCGATCCCGCCTGCTCACGAAGCGGCCTGCTTGGCGAGGGCGTCGGGGGCGAGGGCGTGCGTGAGCATGTCCTGGTAGGAGATGCTTCCTTCCCGGTAGAGCCTGAGCAGGCTCGCGTCCATTCCCACCATGCCCTCCTCCGAAGCGGTGCCGATGACGGCGGGGATCTGGTGGGTGCGCCCCTCGCGGATGAGGTTGCGGACCGCGTTGTTGCAGTGCATGACCTCGAAGGCGGGGACCATGCCGCCGTCGAGCGTCGGGATGAGCTGTTGGGAGACCACCGACTGGAGCACCATGGAGAGCTGCATGCGGACCTGCGCCTGCTGCTCGGCGGAAAACGAGTCCACGAGGCGGTCGACCGTGTTCGTGGCGCCGAGGGTATGGAGGGTCGAGAGCACGAGGTGCCCCGTCTCGGCCGCCGTCAGCGCGATGGATATGGTCTCTGCGTCGCGCAGCTCGCCGATGAGGATGACGTCGGGGCTCTGCCGCAAGGCGGCCCTGAGCGCTATCGCATATGACGAGGTGTCGATGTTGACCTCGCGCTGGCTCACGAGGCTCTTCGAATGGCGATGAAGGTACTCGATGGGGTTCTCCAGCGTGATGATATGGGCGTTGCGCGTGTTGTTGATGCGGTCGATGACGGTCGCGAGCGTCGTGGTCTTGCCCGAGCCCGCCGGGCCCGTGATGAGCGCCAGGCCGCGCCGCAGCTTGGCGAGGTCGAGGACGGCGGACGCGATGGAGAGGGCCTCGGGGTCGGGCATGGAGAACGACACGACGCGGATGACGGCGGCAAGGGTGCCCCGCTGCCGGTAGGCGTTGACACGGAAGCGCGAGACCCCCTTTATCGCAAACGAGAAGTCGTCATCGCCCCGCTCGACAAGCTGCCCGAACGGGCGGTCGTCGGCAAGCGCGTAGATCTGCTCGATGAAGCCCTGTGCGTCGGCGGGCAGCAGGGGGTCTGCGCCGTATGCGCTGATGACCTTCCCCTTCTTGTAGCTCAGAGGCTTGCCCGTGATGATGAAGATGTCGGCGACATCCCTGCGTACCAGCTCGGTAAGCAATTGCTCCGTGTCCATGCCCTGCCTTTCTCGCACCGGTTCCCGTCAGTCGCTCCGCAGCGCCTCGTCGGCCTCGTCGTCCTCGGCCGCCCCGGCACAGGCCTCGCTGCGGCCTCGCTGCCCCGCTACTCCGGGGCGGGGCTTGAGGTGGACTGCCATCTGAGTATATCGATTCTTCCCGCCCTGTCCACTGCCACTTCGACCACAAGGACGCGCCGTTCGTCGATGGGGAAGGCCTCGGAGACCACCGCCCGCCCCTCCTGGGACACGGCGGCATCGTAGCCGGCCGCGACCAGCCCTGCGGCGGGGTCGTCCGGCGCATCCTGCACGACGGCATCGAGGCGTGCCAGCCAGTGCTCCGCCTGGCCGTCCGCCGCATAATAGCCCTGCGTCGAGGCGGCCACCTTCTCCGATAGGCGCAGGTCGGCACGGGCCTGGGCGAGCGCAAGCACGGAGAAGGTGGTGAGCAGCACCGCGACCATGACGGTCACCAGCGTCGAAAGCCCCACCCCTATGGCCGAGCGGGATGCGTTGCGCCTGCTCATGGCCCCTCCCCTGCCACGCCGCGATAGCTCCTCACATCGTATGCGAACAGCTGCTCCGTCCCCTCGGTCAAGGTGATGAGCGCCTGGGCGACCGGCTGGGACCCATCGACGGCACATCTCAGGGTGAAGTACGCCTCGTCTGCGCCCGTCACCGGCAGGAGGTCCTTGTCGTAGTGCCAGCTCAGCATGTCGCCCTCACGCTCGGCGGCGGGCAAGGAGGCCAAGGCGTCGAGGCCGCCCCTCTCCTCCTTGAAGAGCTCGGCCATCCTCTGTGCCTCGATGCCCAGCTGTGACAAGGCGCTGCTGCGGGCGCTCTCCACGTGGGCGGTCGCAAAGACCTGGAGGCATATGACCGCGCACAGGACGAATATGACCAGGTCCAAGACGATCTCGAGGAACAGGACCCGGGTGATGCTGGCGGCAGGGGCGGCCTGCGAGGCAGGGGCAGGGGCGGCCGTCGCAGGGGCGGACGCTGCGGAGGAGGCGGAAGGGGCGCGCAGGGCCATCGGTCATCGCTCCTTCGGGAGGCGATGGCTAATCATTGCATACCGTCTTCCGGCTGATTTGCCCCGTCCCCGCCCGTGCGGACGACGGCATTACCACAAGTAGGGCCGACGCCCGCCCGAACAGGGACGGGGCAAATCGGCTCGGAATCCGGCATACAGGCATCAGTCATCGCCTCCCTGAGCGCAGGCAGAAGACCAAGGGGGACGAGCGGCCCTCGACCGTGTGGAACGTGGCGTTGACGAGCCGCGTGCTCCCGCCGTCGCCGTCGCCGCCACTGCCGCCGCCCGTCGCCTCGCCCTCTTCCAGCGTGAGGCCCGCCATGGGCATGATGGCCTGGCACAGCCTGACGTCCACGGGGTCACCCGGCGCGAACAGCCCCTCATAGAGCACCTGGTCGCTGACGAAGAGCCAAGTCTCGAAGTTGCGTCCCGACCGCTGCTCGACGAGCACCAGGGCGTCGGCGCCCCCGACGCTGCCCGTGCGCACGGCGCCCGCGAGGTCGTTCTGGCGTATCTTCTCCGCGACGTACAGGACGCCGGTGCGCTGGTCGAAGTTCTGCTGCATGGTCTGGGCCGTGCCGCGATAGACCTCCGCGCCGATGACGCAGAGGAGCAGCGCACAGACCGCGTAGACGAAGAAGAGCGCGACCACGGCGACAAGGTCGAGCGCATGCCGTCTTGCCATGGCCCCCTACCCCTCCCCTGGACATATCAGGGAAGCGCCGATCAATCGGCGCTTCCAAAGGATGCGACGACCGGTCATTGCCCGTCGCCTCCTTCCTGCGGCCCGGACAGGCCGAGGAGGTCCGCGATGGCACGGAGGGGCGCGTCCTGCGGGACGGGGACGACCTTGATCTGCGGGACGAGGTTGTCCCCCAGCCACTCGTAGTAGACCGCGTAACGCCCCTCGTCGACGGAGAGCCCGTAGGTGTCCCTGAGATAGGCCACGCCTCCCACCGTCTGAGGGAAGCGCCCCTCGACGGCGTAGCACTGGACCGCGCTGCGCCGCACGCTGTCCGCGACGAACTGCGCCTGCCGCTCCGTGACCGTGGCGGACAGCCCTCCGCTGCCCGCCACGACAAGGAACGAGACGAGCGCCACGAACACAAGGGACCAGACGACCCTTGACGTCAGGATGCGAAGGATGGGCGGCCTGTGCCCTGTTGCGTCCACGGTAGCCTAGACCGTGCTCAGGGCGCCCAGCAGGGGCAGCATGACCGAGAGCAGGATGATGCCCACCAGCACGCACATGACCCCGACCAGGGCCGGCTCGATGGCGCCGACGAGCCGGCCGAGCCTGCGCTCGGTCGTCGCGGCGAGCGAGGCGCCCACCTGGTCGAAGGCCTGCGCGTCGGAGCCTGTGCGGAAGCCGATCGCCAGCACGGACATCTCCTCGGGGGTAAACAGGCCGCTCTCCTCCAGCGTGGCGCGAAGGCCTCCGCCCGCATCCACGCCCCTGCGGACCTGGCGCACCTTCTCCCTGGCCCTCGCATCCCCGACAAGCGGCAGGACGAGCCCCAGCGCAGCATCCGCGCCCAGGCCGCTCCCGAGCATGGTGGCCATCGCGACGCAGAAGTGCTGGAGCGCCATCTTGAACGAGATGCCCCTCGTGAAGGGCGCGTGCTCGTAGAGCGCGTGGAGCAGACGCCTGCCCGGCGGGGCAGCGCGGACGACGAGCACGGCGACGACCAGGGCCGCCAGCAGGCCGGAAAGGAGGAGGGCCGAGGAGCGCAGCGCCCGTCCGGCATCGAGCAGGCCGGCGGCGATGCCCGTGAGCTCGAAGCCCAGCTGGCTGAACACCTGGTCGAACACCGGCATCGCCTGGGTGAGCAAGATGACGACCACCGCGAACACCATCAGGGCCATCGTCGAGGGATAGACGAGGGCCGCGCGCAGGGCCTGGGCAAGCTCGTCGCGCCTGTCGTAGTACTCGCGCAGGCTGCGGCAGGTGTCCTCCAGCCGGCCGGTCTCCTCCCCTATGCGCAGAAGCGACAGGGCATACGCGGGGACGCCCCCCGCCCTCTCGAACGACTCCGTCAACGGCAGGCCCGAGACGGAGGAGTCGTGCAGCCGTCCCAGCCAGTCCTTGGACGCGGCGTCGCGCGCGCTCTGCCCGAGGATGTCGAAGCCCTCCGCCGGCGTGAGCCCGGAGCGGTAGACGAGCTCGAGGTTGGAGAAGAGGAGGCTCAGCTCCGAGGGGGCCAGCTCCTTCTGCCTGACAGCGTCAGGGGGACGTTTGTCGGTCATTGCATACCATCTTCCGGTCGGTTTGCCCCGTAGCCCTGCTCAGTACAAGAGTATCGGCTGGTAGTTCTTGCCGTCGCCGATAAGCCGCTCGATGTCGCCGGTTCCTTTGGAGGCGGAGTCGAAGGTCGGGTCCATGAGCACCCAGGAGTCTCCTGCGAACTCGATCTTCTTGCGTATCCACCCCTTTTCGGCGGTGTAGACCTCGATCCACGCATGGTACGCCTGGCCGCAGTAGCCGACGTCGAGCCTGGTCGGCAGGCGCTGCGCCCGCATCAACGACGCGGTGAGGGCGGCGAAATCGAGGCAGATGCCCGTCCCCGACGCGAGCGTGTCGTCGTTGCGGGGCAGGTAGCCGGGTGCCACCGAGTCTGCCTTGTCGTAATCATAGTTGAAGTTCTGCACCACATGAAGGTATATCTGGTCGACCGCCTCGACGTCGCTCGTGGCGTTGGCCGCCAGCTCCTGGCTGAGCTCGACCGTTTGGTCGCCGGAGGCGAACTCGACGAACTGGTTGGGATACAGGAAGGGGGCGAACTCGTCGACGGCCTCGGCAGCGACGTCCTGCACAAGGAGCGGCGTGTACTGCTCGTCGTACAGGTTCTCGTAGATGCCGACGGTATAGGTGCCGCTGCCTCGGCTCAAAGGGACGGTGAGGTAGTCGCCTGTCGTTGCGAGGACGTACTGGTACCTCTCGCCGGTGGGGCTGTCCACCAGCACCTTCACCTTCGCCCCGTCGAGGAGGGACATCGCGCAGACATAGCCGCTTGCCGCGTTCGAGTAGTCGAGCACCGCCTTCTCGTTGGACGCGACCGCCGTGCCGGGCTGCTCGGCGACGAGCACCTGGGGGGTGCTGTCGCGGGGGCTGCCGGGATTGGCGCGCATCTCGCTGTCTGCCGGGACCGCGCTGCTCAGCTCCCCGCCGCCGATGCCGCCGCCTGCGGTGCAGGAGGAGAGGAGCGGCACGCCCAGCAGCAGCAGCAGCAGTGCGCCCAGCAGCAGCAGCGGTGCACGCAGCGCTGCCGGCGGCGGCGGAAGCGGGGCGCGGTCGCTCACCGGTCGCTCGCCTGCCGCTCACGCACCGAGGTGGCGCAGGAGCTTCGCGATGACATCGTCAAGGTTGATGGGCTTGCCGATGTGGTCGGTCATGCCTGCGGCAAGGTACTCCTCGATCTCCTCGCGGAACACGTTTGCCGTCATCGCGACGATGGGGACGGCCTTGGCCTCGGGAAGGTCGAGGGCGCGCAGCGCACGCGTCGCCTCGAGCCCGTCCATCACCGGCATCTGGATGTCCATGAGGACAAGGTCGTAGGCCTCGGGCCGCTCCTCGAACATCTCGACGGCGACCTTGCCGTTCTCGGCACAGTCGATCTCGACGGACGTGGGCTCGAGCAGCGCAAGCACGATCTCGCGGTTCACCTCCAGGTCCTCGGCCAGCAGGATGCGGCGGCCCGCGAAGGAGACCCCGCCCTCAGGTGGCGCCTCCTCGCCGGAGGCGCCCGCCCCGCTCCCCCTGAGCCCGAGGACGGCAGGGAGCGCGTCGCCCGTCTCGCCGTCCCCTGTGCCCTTCTCGACCTCGAGCTCGAAGAAGAAGCAGGAGCCCTCGCCCACCTCCGAGGTGACGCCGATGGTGCCGCCCATCATCTCGATGATGCGCTTGGAGATGGCAAGGCCCAGGCCTGTGCCGCCGTAGCTGCGCGAGGTATGGTTCTCCGCCTGCTCGAACTCGCTGAAGATGCGCCCCATCTGCTCGGCGGAGATGCCGATGCCCGAGTCGCTGACCGAGACCCTGATGCATGCCTTCTGCCCGTCCTCCTTGAGCAGGCGTGCCTCGAGGTCGATGGCGCCGCCGTCGCTGGTGAACTTCACGGCGTTGGAGAGCAGGTTGGTGACCACCTGGCCCAGGCGCTGGTCGTCGGCGACGACCGTGGGCGGCAGGCCCTCGTCGATGACGAGGTGGAAGTCCTGGCGCTTCTCCTCCATGCGGTAGCTCATGACGCCGACCACGCGCTGCAGCATCCGCTCGAGGCGGAACTCCACGGGCGCGAGGTCGAAGTGCCCCGCCTCGATCTTGGAGATGTCCAGGACGTCGTTGATGACGTCGAGCAGGTGCTTGGACGCGCCGTCTATCCGGTCGAAGCAGTAGTCCTTCTTCCCGCTGTCCGTCGACGACTTCCCGATGGCCGTCATGCCGATGACGGCGTTGAGCGGCGTGCGCATCTCGTGGCTCATGTTGGACAGGAAGGAGGTCTTTGCCTCGCTTGCCTGCTCCGCCTGCCTGCGCGCCTGTTGGATGTCCGTGACGTCGGTGCTGACCACGTAGTAGCCGATCTTCTTCCCGTCCTGGTCGAGGAAGTCGCTTGCGACGCCCTGGTAGTAGCGGTCGCCGAGCCTGACGACCTCCGACTTGCGCCCGTCGAGGTAGGCGGCGATGGGGTCGGCGGCGGAACCGGTCGCATAGATGCTGCCCTCGCTGTAGGAGGTCCCGACCACCTCTTTGAGCGTCTTGCCGAGGATGCGCAGGCCGGGGGAGTTCATATAGATGATGTTGAGGTCGCTGTCGACGATGCTCATGGGCGCGTTCACGCTGGCGACGATGCTGTCCGCCATGTTGTCGAAGGAGTCGGCAAGGACGCCGAACTCGTCTTTGAGCGTGGAGTCGAAGCGGAACTGCCGCTCGCCGGAACGGAAGCGCGAGACGCCGCCGATGAGGGAGCGGATGTTGCCGGTGATGTTGTTCGCGAGCCAGATGGCGATAAGGATGACGAGGAGGATGAGCAGGGCGGTGGAGCCGATGAGCTTGAAGGAGGTGTCCGTGAGGTTCTCGTCGGTGAGGATGCTCATCTGCTCGTCGGTCTCCATCGCGGGCCGCTGGAAGTCCTCGAGGCCTGCGCCGATGGTGACCATCGCGAAGCCGCGCCTGGAGTAGCCGTTCTCCTCGGAGGGGGCGTACTGGCCGGTGTAGTAGGGTATCGCCGCAGCGGTCGTGAGCTTGTAGACGCCCGACCAGAGGATGTAGAAGGAGCCCGAGCCGCCGCCGCGGGTCAGGTCCATCCAGCCCGTGCACTGCGGCGCGTTGTTGAGGTAGCGCCCGTCAAGGCCGACGTAGCCGGCCTTCGTCAGGTCCTGCGCCGGCTTCTTGGAACGCGACTGCCCGTCGAAGACCGGGACGCCGGAGATGAGGTCGCGCACCTCGGGGTTGACGGCGTCCTGCTCCTGCGGCTCGTTGAGCAGGCCCGGCCACGCCGCCTCGAACTGCGAGAGGTCGCTGCTGCCCGAGCGCTCCAGGAGCCCGTTGTAGAGGGAGGTCTCGAGCCAGGGGATGTCCTCGAGGCCGGTGGCGGGGTCGTAGCCGACCAGGCTGTGATGGCGCGGGTGCGCTATGGAGCGGCACTGGTAGTCCCAGATGAAGGCGTAGTTGCCGAAGTAGGCGTTGGGCAGGTCGGTGTAGCGCTCCTCCATGGGCGTGACATGGTCGACGAACTCCATGATGAAGTCGTGGTTCAGGGCGAAGCTCACATAGCCGAGGAGCTCCTGGCCCTCGTAGACGGGCTTTATCCAACGGACGATGCCCTCGAAGCGGGTGCCGTTGGGGTTCTCGTAGCCGGCATAGGCCTCCTGCTCGGGGTCGAAGGTGAGGGCCCCGACGCGCTGCTTGAGGCCGTCCAGCTCGGCGATCAGGGCCTCGTCCGTGAGACGGGCGCGCGCCTCGTCGAGCAGCGCACCGACGGCCTCGTTCGTCGCCGTGCAGTAGGCCTCGCCGCCTGCGGACGCGGGGACGGCGACCTCGAGCGCCGCGATGCCCCCGTCCTTCATCGCCGTGAGCTCCTCTATGAGCAACGCGGCCTCGCCGGAGGAGGCGGTCGCGGCGTCTGGCGAGGAAAGGGCCGTTATCTCGGCGTTGACGGCGCTTATCGCCATCTGCTTGGGGGTGTAGATGCCGATGACGTGCGACGGCACATAGGCGCCGATGACGTCGGAGACATAGATGTCGTCGGCCTTGAGCGCCGCGAGCTTGTCCGCATAGGTCTCGCTGCCCAGATAGGTGTTCGCCTTGTCCGACACGTCCTTGAGCTCGGCGTCGAGCGGATGGTTGACCTTCGTGGTGTTGTCCGAGACGACCTTCGCCCGCTCCTTGAGGTCCGTGTCGAGAAAGACGATCTCGTCGTAGTAGCTCACCCGGCGCATGCCCACCTCGTCGGGCGGACGGTAGTGGAAGCTCGCGCCGTTTATCACGTCGTCGTTCTCGGGGTTCGTCGAGGCGCCCGCGCCGTCAGGGGCAGGCGCCGCAGCGGGGACGTCGGTGCGGACCCAGGACATGCCGTCGGCGGCAAGCCCCCATGTGCCCGGCTCGATGAGCTGGCCGGTCTGGCTCTCCATAAAGGCGCGGTACTGCTCCTCGAGCGCCCGGTAGTCCCCGTCCTTCGGCCTCATCGTCGCCAAGGTGCCGATGTCCGCGTCCCGGTCGTACAGGAAGTCCGCGACCTCGTCGGCTATGCTCGTCGTCATGCGCTCGATGTTCTCGATGGCGCTGTGGTTGAGCGCGTTCACGGAGTCGTTGACGGCCTGCTCGTGCAGGGTGTTGCCGAGCTGGGTTATCTGGTACCAGGCGAGCGTGGCGAGAAGGATGAGCGGGATGACCTTGACGACGATGAAGATGGTGATGAGCTTCCCTCGCACGCCCATCCCAAGGCGCACGGCGACGTTGTCGAGGAGGTCGGTGAGCCACCCGCCGAATCTTGCCATAGAAACGTACTCCCAATGTCGGTGTACTGCCATATGCCGCTGTGCCGCCCGATGCCGCTGTGCCGCCCGATGCCGATGTGCTGTCACGGCGCTCCGCGCTGCCACGGAGCGCCGTCTGTCGTCTCTTGGGCATTATACCAGTCTGTCGCACAAACGTCCGCCACACGCCGCGCTTCTGTCCCGCCCCCTTCCTGGTTACAGTTCACGCCCCCACTGTCATTCCGAGGCTCGCCGAGGAATCTTTGGACACGCAGTGTCCAACGGCAGGTCAGCGGGCCCTTCGGCCTGCGGTCGCCCGCTGGCGCGGTCGAGGATCCCTCGACAGGCTCGGGATGACAGTGGGGCTCGGGATGACAGTGGGGCCCGGGATGACAGTGGGGTGTGGGCAGTAACCCTTCCTGTGGCAGCCGCCCGTCGCAGCCGCCCGTCGCAGCCGCCCGTCGCGGTGAAATTCGGGGCTTGACAGGAATACTGGTGAACCGATAAGATTGGTCCTGTTCCTATTTCGTTGCGTATCGAGGAGTCATGTGACCGTCGCTTTCGGACAATCTCAGGTGCTTGGCACCATGAGCGGGCGAATGCCCCGCTAACGCCTTCGACCCTAGCGGTTGCGGCGTCTTTTGTCGTTCCCATCGCGAGCAGATACGCAGACCTCCCTACAACGCAATACCCTCCTCCCCTTGCTTTCGACCGTGCCCTTCGATGACTCCCTGCTCAAGATGGCCTTCGCCTGATGTCGTCGCCTGCCGCCCCTCGCATCCCGAGGGGGCGCCCGTTGCCGCTTTGCTCCCCACATGCGTTTCTTTATGACCACCGGCTTTGCCCAACATACTCGGCCCACTCAGAAAGGAACCACGACCATGGCACACGTAACCGACACCTCCACCTGGTCCTTCGAGACCAAGCAGATCCACATCGGGCAGGAAGAGCCCGACTCCGCCACCGATGCGCGCGCGGTGCCCATCTACCAGACCACCTCCTATGTGTTCCCCAGCTCGCAGTCTGCGGCCGACCGCTTTGGGCTTGCGGAACCGGGCAACATCTACACGCGCATCATGAACCCCACCTCCGACGTCTTCGAGAGGCGCATCGCGGCGCTCGAGGGCGGGGCAGGAGCGCTCGCGGTCGCCTCCGGTGCGGCCGCCGTCACCTATGCGATCCAGAACATCGCCCGCTCCGGCGACCATATCGTCACGGACCGCTTCATCTACGGGGGAACCTACAACCTGTTCAGCCACACCCTTGAGGACTTCGGCATCGAGGCGTCCTTCGTCGATGCCTCCGACCCCGCTGCCGTCGAGGCGGCCATCCGGCCCAACACGAAGCTCGTCTTCATCGAGACGATCGGCAACCCCAACGCGACCGTCGTCGACATCGAGGCGCTGGCCGACGTCGCCCATGCGGCGGGCATACCGCTCATCGTGGACAACACCTTCGCGACCCCGTACCTCGTGCGCCCCTTCGAGTACGGCGCGGACGTCGTCGTGCACTCCGCGACGAAGTTCATCGGCGGCCACGGCACCTCCATCGGCGGCGTCATCGTCGACGGCGGCAGCTTCGACTGGGCGCAAAACGACAAGTTCCCCGGCCTGAGCCAGCCCAACCCCAGCTATCACGGCGTCGTGTTCACCGAGGCGGTCGGCGCGATCGCCTACCTCATCAAGGCGCGCGTCACCCTGCTGCGCGACACCGGCTCGACCCTCGCCCCCCTCAACGCCTTCCTGTTCCTGCAGGGGCTCGAGACCTTGTCGCTGCGCGTCGAGCGCCATGTCGAGAACACGCTCGCCGTCGTCGACTACCTCGCGGCGCACCCCAAGGTCAAGGCGCTCAACCACCCGAGCCAGCCCGACCATCGCGACCACGGGCGCTACCAGCGGTACTTCCCCAACGGCGGCGCCACCATCTTCACCTTCGAGCTCGACGGCACCGCCGAACAGGCGCGTGGGTTCACGGAGAAGCTCGGGCTGTTCTCGCTGCTCGCGAACGTCGCCGACGTGAAGTCCCTCGTCATCCATCCGGCTTCCACCACCCACTCGCAGCTGAGCGCGGCCGAGCTGCTCGAGGCGGGCGTCACGCCCACCACCGTGCGCCTCTCCATCGGGACCGAGAACATCAAGGACATCGTCGCCGACCTCGACCAGGCCTTCGCCGCAATCGGCTGAGCGAGAAAAGGAAGGGAAGTATCAACCTGCGGTTCCCTCTGAGGGAGAAGGGCTACAGGTCACACACCCCACTGTCATTCCGAGCGCAGCCGAGGAATCTTTGGGCGCATCGGCGCCCAATCGAGCAGATTGGCTGCTTCGCGTTCCGTGGGCCTGTCGGCCCGTCCTCGCTGAAAACGCGATGCGTTTTCCGGGCGCTCGGGTCCCGTGGGCCTTCCGGCCCGTCCTCGCTGAAAACGCGATGCGTTTTCCGGGCGCTCGGGTCCCGTGGGCCTGTCGGCCCGTCCTCGCTGAAAACGCGATGCGTTTTCCGGGCGCTCGGACCCAAGGATTCCTCGGCTACAGGCGCTGACGCGCCCTCCGCTCGGAATGACAGTGAGGGTGTGGGCTGTAACGGAGAAGGCCTGACGAGCGGAAGGCGCGACCTGCGGTTTGCGGGCAGCACCTTTGCTGTGGTACCCTGCGGAAGCGCCGAACAACTCATTGCGCACCATCTGGCGCACAAGCAATTAATCAGCACTTCCTTACGGGACTGCGCCTTTGTGCGCGGTCCCCGTCCATCCAAGGAGCAAGACCATGCCTGTCAACGTAGCCGACGGACTGCCCGCCATAGACACGCTCCGCGAGGAGAACGTCTTCCTCATGACGGAGCGGCGTGCGGCCACGCAGGACATCCGTCCCCTTGAGATAGCCATCGTCAACCTCATGCCCACCAAGGTCGCCACGGAGACGCAGCTGCTGCGCCTCCTCTCCAACACGCCGCTCCAGATACACGTGACCCTCGTCTCCATAGGCGGCCACGTCTCCCGCAACACCGCCGCAGGCCACATGGAGGCCTTCTACCGGGACTCGCGCTCTATCCGCGACGCGTGCTTCGACGGGCTCATCGTCACCGGCGCGCCCGTCGAGACCCTGCCCTTCAGGGACGTGGACTACTGGGACGAGCTGGTCAGCGTCCTGGACTGGGCCCAGGAGAACGTCTACAGCTCCCTCTTCATCTGCTGGGGCGTCAACGCTGCCCTCCATCACTTCTACGGCATAGAGAAGCGCAGGCTCGACCGCAAGCTGTTCGGCATCTTCCCTCTCCGGCATCGCGACGAGGGCGCAAGCCGCCTGCTCTTGGGACTCGACGACCCCTTCTTCATGCCGCAGTCGCGCTACACCACGGTGCTGCCCGAGGACGTGGAGCCGGTCGGGCTGCGTGTCCTCGCCGAATCGCCCGAGGCAGGAGCGGTCGTCATCGCCGCGCCCGACCATCGGCAGGTCTTCGTGACCGGGCACCTCGAATACGACGCGGACACCCTCGGAAAGGAGTACGCCCGCGACGTGGCGGCAGGGCTCGACATCGCGCTGCCCGTCAACTACTACGCCGACGACGACCCCTCCAAGCCTCCCCTCGTCCGTTGGCGCACCTATGCCCACCAGTTCTTTGCGAACTGGCTGAACCACTACGTCTATCAGGAGACCCCCTTCGACCTTTCGCGCCTGTGACGCCGGGGGACGGCGGGGGGCGAAAAGCCGCCTTTTAAGGTAGAATGTCGTCATGGATTCCTTGGGGAGCGCCGAGGCGCCCATTGTGCGCCGTCCGGCGCACGGGCGGCCGAGCGGCACTCCCCTCGTCAGAGGACAGGCCGAAAAAGGTAACACTATGAAGGACACGACCGCCGATACGAAAGACGACTCGTTCGACGACTTCGATCTCGATGCGTTCCTTGAGAAGAACGACTTTCTGTTCGACAAAGACAGGTCGGGCAGCGGGGCGACCGCGCACAAGGGGGACGGCAGCGCCCGCCGCCCGGCCGCAGGAGGCGCCGACCCCAACTCGACGATGAGCTACGCGGCACTCGGGGAGGACTATCCCGAGATACCCCTCGTCGGAAAAGGCGGCGAGAGGCCCGGCCCGACGGCACGGTCCGCCTCCCGCCCTGACGGGAGCGGCGGGCAGGGCAGCGGGCGCCAAGGGGCCCCGGCAAACACCACCTCCCGTCTCGGAGGAGGAGGCGGCCGGAACAGCGAGCAAGGCGATAGGCAGGGCGGCCGGCAGAGGGAGCCCTTCTCGGGCCCCACGTCCCGCCTGGGAGGCAGCGGCAGGCAGGGCGCCGTCGCGACGACGACGGCCTCCCGCACAGGGAGCAGCAGGACAGCTGCGGCCGCCTCGGCACTCGCGGGTTCCCAGAGCTTCCAACAGGCACACTATACGGACAGCTCCTACTATATCCGTGGAGGCGGAGGGCAGCACCACATCCTCCGCAGCCCCCTGCTGCTGGGCTCCCTTGCGGCGATCGTGGTCATAGGGGCCGTGCTGCTGACCGTCTTCCTCTTCAACACCTACGACGACCTCGTGAAGGACAAGGCCGACGAGGATGTCGTCACCCTGACCTCTTCGGAGACCCGCGCGGCCATCGACTCGCAGCTGCCCATCCTGTCCAACTACCTCCTGGGCACGGTGGACGGCGCCCTTGCCTCCTTCACGGAGGCCGGTTGGAACGTGAGGGCGGACCCGCGCTCGAGCACGGGCAACCCCGACGGGACCGCAGTGGGCGGCAGGATCATCCACTTCTCCCCCTCGGCAGACCTTGCCGTCCTCGACCGGGGCTATTTCGAGGGCGGATACGACGCCTACGACTTCGACGAGCTCCAGCGCTCGTTCAACGGCGCATGGGCGTTCGACGTCTCGCAGGGCAACCTCGGGGCCTATGCCCAGCTTGAGTACGTGAACTTCGCGGCGGAGTCCCTCGATGCCGAGCTGGAGCACCTCCGCGCCGCCCAGGGCCTTGCCGACGGGGAGTCGGTCGTCGATTCCCAAGACAACGACTCGCACGGCAACACCTTCATCAGGGGCTACAGCGTCGTCGAAGGGGTCACCTATTACTGGGAGCTCATCGGAATCGCATTCGGGGACTATTACAGCGGGCAGGACCGCCGCACCTTGCCCCCGACGGCCGTGTTCGTGAAATGCAAGCTCGCGAACTACGACTTCTACGGAGTGGGCTCCGCCTCCTCTGCAGAAGACGCCGGGACGGGAACGACCGGGACCACAGGGACCGACGAGGCCGACGGCGAAGCCGAGGCCGAGAGCGAGACGCCAGGAACCGAGGGCGAGACGCCCACCACCTGACCCCCCACGACCCGCGACCCCGCCCCCGACTCAGGCGCGTAGCGCGAGCGCAGCGAGCGCAACCCGCGCCCAGGGCCGAAAGTGATGGAGGGGGGATTCAAAGGGGGGAGGTAGGCGAAATCCCTTTCGCTTCCTCCCCCCTTTGCGAGAGGCACCCCCTTTCGCTTCCTCCCCCCTTGCGAGAAAGTAACCCTTTATGCCCGCCTGTCCTCGACGTGCTTGGCCTTGCCCATGAAACGCTCGCTGCCGCCCGGCTCGACGAGCTTGACCTCGACGCCCAGCTGGAGCGCCCCCCTCAGCTTGTCCACGACCAGCTTCCTGAAGGCGTCCATCTCGGTGAAGGAATCCGTGAACACCTGCGGCTGAACCTCCAAAAGGAGCGTCAGGCGGTCAAGGCCCGTCTCGTTGTCCACGACGAGGCGGTAGTACGGGCTTGCCCCCGCGATGCCGTTGAGCACGTCCTCCACCTGGCTCGGATAGACGTTCGTGCCCCGGATTATCAGCATGTCGTCGCTGCGGTGGCGCACCTTGGCCATGCGGGCGGTCGTCCTGCCGCAGCCGCAGGGCGCGGTGGTGACCCTCGTCAGGTCGCGGGTGCGGTAGCGCAGCAAAGGGACGCCTTTCTTGGCAAGCGGCGTGAGCACCAGCTCGCCCTCGCTGCCTTCGGGGAGGACCTCGAGCGTGTCGGGGTCGATCACCTCCCAATAGAAATGGTCCTCGACGATATGCTGGTGGTCGCGCGACGCAAGGCACTCGCCTGAGACCCCGGGGCCCATGACCTCGGTCAGCCCGTAGTTGTCCGTACAGAGGATGTGCATGCGGCTTTCGATCTCGGCCTTGAGCTTGGGCGGGCAGGGCTCGCCCCCGAACAGGCCCACGCGCAACGACGAGCGCTCCCAGTCGTAGCCCATCTTCTCGCCGACCTCGCAGATGTGCATGGCGTAGGACGGCGTGGCGACGAGCACCGTCGTGCCGTAGTCCTCGATCATCATGATGTGCCGTTCCGTGTTCCCGGAGCCCGCCGGGATCATCATGCAGCCCAGCCCCTCGGCCCCGTAATGCAGCCCGAAGCCGCCGGTGAACATCCCGTAGCCGAAGGCCATCTGCACCCTGTCGGCCGCCACGACGCCCGCCATCTGTATCATGCTCATGATGCAGTAGCGCCATTCCTCGAGATCGTCCTTCGTGTAGCCCACGACTATCGGCTTGCCGGTCGTCCCTGACGACGCATGCAGCCGGACCACCTCGTCGAGCGGCACGGCGAAGAGCCCGTAGGGGTACTGCTCGCGCAGGGCGTCCTTCTCGGTGAAGGGGATGCGCCGGATGTCCTCGTGCGTCCTGATGTCGCCGGGCACAAGGCCCGCATCCGCAAGGCGCTCGCGGTACCAGGGCACCCGCTCACAGGCCCAGGCGACCTGCTCCTGGAAGAGGCGCAGCTGCGTGGCGCGTATCTCCTCACGGCTGGCACATTCAAAGGCGGGGTTGAACAGAGGCTGGTCGGACACGGATAGGGGCTGGTCGGACACGGCGGCTCCTGACGTCAGAGGGACGAGGACGATGCGTGGGGGGATGGGGCGCTGTCGGAGGGACGGGGCGCGCCGAGGTCGTCCTGCGCAAGGAGCCTGACGGGACGGCCCGCAAGCAACGCCTCGGCCTGCGCGATGTCTCCCACCTTGAGCGCGACATAGGTCGAGACGAGCGAGTAGGCGTATTCCACGTTGACGTCGGCGTCGGCAACAGCGGAGAAGACCTGGTCGAGGGCGCCGGGCGTGTCGGGGAGCTCGATGCAGAGCAGCTCCGTCGTCTTGGTGAGCGCACCTGCCGCCTCGAAGGCGGCCAGGGCCTCCTTGGGCCTGTCCACCACGAAACGGGCGATGCCGAAGTCCGCCGTGTCCGCGAGCGCGAAACCCCTGATGCTCACGTCGGCCTTCTCCAGGATGTCGGTGAGCCTGCTCAGGCGGCCTGGCAGGTTCTCGACGAAAACGCTGATCTGTGTGATGCTCATGCTGCTCCCCTCACGATGACAGGAACCGATGGGCCTTCCCGAACAGGCCCCTTTCCAAAGCCCCTCCCTGCGCCCGTGCGCACAGCCGAGCTATGTGCTGCCCATGTCTCTGTCCATGCCCTGAATCCCTCCCTGCGCCCCTACGCGCAACCGAAGCGCATCGAGAAGGTGCCGATCTGGAGCAGGGTGTCCTCCGACAGTTCGGCCTCCTCGACTATCTTGCCGTCGACCCAGGTGCCGTTCAACGAGCCCTTGTCGCGCACGACGAGGCCGCCGCCCGCCTTGCCCGCGCGCTCGATCACCGCGTGCACGCGCGAGACGGTCATGTTGTTCAGGAAGATGTCGCAGCTCGGGTCGCGACCGATGAGCAAGGGGAAGCTCTCCAGGTAGAACACCTCGCCTTTGAGCGGGCCCTTCGTCAGCGTCAGGCGCGGCCTGCCGCCCTCGCCGCAGACGCCGATGGAGCCGCTGTCCCCCGCGCCGGGCATGTCGATCTCCTCGGTCCTGCCGACGAGCTTGAACCCGCACCGGGCGCATTCGTTGACGTTGTCCTCGACCGAGGCATTACAGACGGGACAGTTCCATACGCCATCCATACCAGACATACCGATCCCCAACCTCCACGTGGAGCGTTTACGTACCGTCCCCATGATACCTCTGCCGCGCCCGCTTGTCATGACAGACCGTAAACGGTTGGCCGGTCGCGGTTGGCCGGTCGCCCTGTGCGACGGTTACAGTTCGCGCACCCACGGATACCCCACTGTCATTCCGAGCCTGCCGAGGAATCCTCGACCGCGCCAGCGGTCGACCGCTGGTCGAAGGGCCCTGCGACCTGCCGTTGGACACTGCGTGTCCAAAGATTCCTCGGCGGAGCTCGGAATGACAGTGGGAGCTCGGAATGACAGTGGGGTGTGAACTGTAACAGGCATGCGGCGCTTGGCGCACGGGACGGCTGTGATGTATGCGCGGCCCGGTTTTATCGGTATAATAGAGGCCGTCTGCGGTG
>JAISGJ010000113.1 GCA_031263105.1 Coriobacteriales bacterium | reverse complement strand
CTGCGTGTCCAAAGATTCCTCGGCGGGGCTCGGAATGACAGTGAGGGTGTCAGTAACGAGAACAGAAGCCGTCAAAATGGTGCACCCCGCCTGCCTGGTGTCAGCTATCAACGAGCGGGAGACTCAACACCGAATGCAGGATGCGCGACTGTCCTTCATGGGAGATGAACAGGATCTTGTTGTAGACGGTACCCGAAAGCGCAAGTCCGTAGGCTCTCGCCACAGCAAGTGGCTTTTTCAGGATACGACCGAGCATCACCTGTGTGGCTATGGGCGTTTCTTCGAGACCGATGCGCTGGTGGTAGACCAGGCATCTGCCAGGTTCGATTATCTGTACAGGCGCATCCAGAGGAAGCTGGTGGCCGATGGCGAACTCTTTGTTTACCGTCAACCCCCAGGAAAAATCCACTTCTTTGGTGCCGACAATCTGGATACGCTGGGTGGAGGCGACAAGAGGAAGCCACCTTACCCAGGCTCTGAGTATCTGCGGTACGGTTTCGTCGTCTACGAAGTCCTGCTTGTGGGAATGCGGCAAGAAGGCAAACGCGGGAACGTCTTTGATGAACCAGGGTTCGCTGCGGGCTTCCAACTGCTCGGCCTGGCAAATCGCCTCAATGCCCGTGAGACAGGCTTTGAGATGCGTTATCTCACTTTCGAGTTCTATGGATCTGTCCTTGAGCCTGCCGATGATTGTCTCGCTTGAGTCTTTGCCGAGGATTCCCTCGATCTCACGCAAGGTAAACCCGAGGCTTTGATATCCAAGGCTCGCAAGCACTCTGCCAGTTTGGGCGAAGGCATAATGGCGGTAATTGGAGTTTTCGCTCTGCCGGGGGTTTACGACCCCAAATTCCTCTTGGTATTTGAGAAAGTCGGGAGATACCCCAACTTTTTTCGCAAACTCCCCGATTCGGTAGTGCCTGATCTCGTCATCCATCGGAATAACCGTCTCCCACATGCTTCCTTTGGTCCGATTTGGCCAGTCCTGTGCAAAACCCAACGAAATTCCCGCTTGACTTGTGTCCAACACGCAACTGTAAGGTATGCCTGCGCTCGGCGCTGCGGGCGGCAACGGGCCCGCACTGCGGGCGATAAGTATGGCAGAACACTAAGGAGGAAACAACATGTTTGGACAAGACAAAGAGACAAGGTTCGGAGATGAGTTCGGAAACGAAATGCCACGTAGAGAGTTCTTGAGAAAGGCTACATCGGCAGCCGCTGTAGGTGCTATGGGCATGGGTATGGCCACTATGATCGGCTGCGCTCCAAAAGAGGAGGGCACCGCTGCCGACACGCCAGCCACCGGCGGAGGCGGCGCGGGTGCGGGCGGCGCTGGAGCGGCAGGAGGGGGCGCCCTTGCCGAGGCCACGCCCTCCGAGCTGGCCCAACAATACGCCAACAGCCGCTTCGCCTTCAGGAGTGACTGGCTTGGCGAGCCAACGACGATCGCAGAAACCGACATAGCAGAGACGCTCGAAGCCGACATCGTGGTCGTCGGCGTGGGGCACGCGGGCTCCGCATTGACGCGCAGGGCGGCCGAACTTGGCGCACACGTGATTGCCGTCGAAGGGCAGTCTGAGGATGCGTTCTCCGCCTTTGGCTCCGACATTGGGCATCTCAATTCCGCGTGGCAAAAGGCGCAGGGCATCCCGGACGTTGACCCGACCGACTTCATGGAGGTCTGTCAGCTGCTTTCGGCGAATCGCATTCAACCCGACCTGCTCCATGCGTATGCCACACGAAGCGGCGAGATGTTCGACTGGTTGCTCGAGGTTATGACAACCGAGCAACAGGCCGCCCTGCGAACCTGCGACTGGCCCGTTGCTCAGGGTTATCAATATGTAAAGGGCGCAATGCGTGCGTATCCCGGAACGGCAAAAATGGATATGAGCAACGAGGTTATCAATACAAGCATCCTGCTTCGGGCGCAGCACAAAAAAGCCATCGAGGTCGGGGCACAGATATGGTACGGGCACATGGGTGAGTATTTGGAGAAAAGCGAGGGTGGGCGGGTCTCTGCCGTCATCGTGTCCGATGTGGACGGCACCTGCAAGAGGATAACGGCAGCCAAAGCCGTGGTGCTCGCGGCGGGAGACTACGCCGGTAATGCAGAGATGTTCACCACACTCGTTCAGGAGGCCGCCGAGCTTAATCCCGGTGTGGCGCTGCAAGGCATGGGGCGCGACGGGTCAGGCGTGAAGATGGGCCTGTGGGCGGGAGGCAAGATGGAACCCGGTACCCGGGCCGCTATGGGCGCCAATGTCTTCTCGCCGGCCAGCCCGGTGAGTGCGGCCTCACTTTGGCTCAATGCCAAAGGCGAGCGCTTCTGCAACGAAGGCTACGGACATCCCTTCATAGCAGGTGTTCAGGGTGCACGGCAGCCGTTTGGACCACAGTATGCTGTCTGGGACTCAAACTGGCGTGAAATGTTGAGAAACCAGATGACCGGTCATGGCGACCCCATGTTCATGGACGACGCCTTCATGGAATCGGTTGAGCCAACCCTGCAACAGGCCCTCGATGCCGGTGCCGATGGACTTGAGGCTGGTACACTGATGGCAAGCTACAAGGTCTACGCAGCTCAGAGCATCGAAGAACTCGCTGGCTATCTGGGTATCGACCCGAATGCCTTTGCCGCGAGCATCGAGCGCTATAACTCGATGTGTCAGGCTGGCAAGGATACCGATTACGCCAAGACCCCCGAACTCCTCTTTCCTGTCGACACCCCGCCTTTTTATGCCAGTGTCGGTATCCACGAGCCGGGCGGTCGGATCCTCGTGACTCTGGGCGGACTGTTTGTGGATGGCAGTCACCGGGTCATCGGTGATGACTTTAACCCCATCGACGGCCTGTACGCTGTTGGCAACAACAGTGGAGGGCGCTTCCCGCTCCATTACTCGGCACCAATCCACGGCATGAGCCTCGGTATGGCGAACACCCTCGGCTACGTACTGGGCGAAGAGATGGCCGCTCTTTAGAGGAAGTGGTTAGGAACTGTAAAGTAATAAATTGTACGATAGCCTGTGGAGCAGATTGCCCCGGGTCAAGGCGGGAACGGGCGGCCCTACTTGTGGCAATGCCGCCTGTTCCCAACGCAGAGCTGGGGCAATCTGACCGCAGGATACGTACAAGGTCTTGCTTTACAGTGCCTGAATTCATTGCGCGCCATCTGACACACAAGCTGAAGTGCAGGCTCTCGAGCACCTCCGCCTCGTCATCTCTTTGTGATTTGTCATGCCACGTCACACGTCACACCCCCACTGTCATCCCGGCCCCCACTGTCATCCCGGCCCCCACTGTCATCCCGGCCCCCACTGTCATCCCGAGCCTGCCGAGGGATCCTCGGCCGCGCCAGCGGTCGACCGCAGGCCGAAGGGCCCCCCGACCTGCCGTTGGACACTGCGTGTCCAAAGATTCCTCGGCGAAGCTCGGAATGACAGTGGGGGTGTGACGTGTAACCATGCCACAGGCTCTCCGCAACGTGCAACGTGTGCAAAAAAGTCCTTGCACTCGAACAGGTGTTCGTAGTATAGTGGATGCAAACATATGTTCGATAAAGAGGCGAGAGCGCCTCGGGATGGAGGAGACATGGGAGAGTATCTGAGGTGCGGCAGTTGTGAGGGCATAGGTCTGCGGGGACTGACCTTGGGGCAGAAGGTGCTGTCGGTCGTCTTGGCATGTGTGGTAGCGGTTGTGCTGGTCGTCCTACCGAACGTCTTATAGCGTCCCTCTGCGCAGGGGATGGCGTATAATAAGGGTTCTGCACACGTTATCGTGTACAATGCGATTGCTCTTATCGCAGTTGAAAAGGTGAACTCGAATGCTCATTGCTTTGCCGGAATACGCGAAAATTCACAAGAGAAGCGGTGCTACGCTTCGTCGTATGGCAGAACGCCAGATGTTCGAAACGGCTCGTAAGATAGGCCGCAATTGGGTCATTGACAGCGATGAGGCTTACCCGGTTAAAAAGCGAGATATCAAAAACCCCCTTACCGTGGTCTCTTTGTTCTCCGGGTGCGGCGGGATGGATTTAGGTTTTCTCGGAGATTTCGATTTTATGGGGGAACGCTACGAGAAAACCTGTTTTGATATTGTTTGGGCAAACGAGATCAACCGTTCCGCTTGTGAGACGTATAGGATCAACATCGGGAGACACATCATCGAAGGTGATGTCAACAACGTAATGGACACCTTGCCAGAGTCTGCCGATGTGGTGATCGGTGGGTTTCCTTGTCAGGACGTTTCAATCAATGGGAAGATGCTTGGCTTAAAGGGCAGGCGCAGCAGCCTTTACACTGCGATTGTGGAGGCGGTGCACCGCATTCAGCCCAAAGTCTTTGTGGCTGAGAACGTGGGCGGTTTGCTCTTAAAGCAAAACAAGGAATCGTTGGATAAGATTTTAGAGGACTTTAACGGCTTGGGCTATGCGATTCACTTTCAGCCATATCTTGCTGCGGATTACGGTGTGCCGCAAACTCGCGAAAGGGTTTTCTTTGTGGGAACAAGGAGCGACATATCTGAGTTTGTGCCGCCGACGAGAACCCATGTCGAGCCAATAACCGCCCAACAGGCTATTGGCGACCTTGAGCCGATGGAGGCCGACAGGGATTTTTCACATATTTGGAGTATGGCAAACGCGAGCGGGGAACAAGGAAACCGTCGCTTGGCAGCCGATAGGCCGGGGTATACGATCAGGGCCGAATGTCATGGCAATATCCAGTTCCATTACTCCTTGCCACGACGTATCTCAATGCGCGAGGCGGCGCGCATCCAATCGTTCCCCGACAGCTTCCGGTTTCCGTCAGGCCTACGTGAGACAGAGCGGCAGATAGGGAATGCCGTTCCGCCTGTTTTGGCTTGGCATGTAGCGAAAGCGGTTGAATCTGCCATAGAGAGAAGTGCCGCTACATGACACGGAAAGAGTTTGAGACGATACTTGACACGTGTTGCGATATTCTAACAAAAGAGGCCCGTGCTGTCGGCTTTACGGCATCATCGCAATTTGAAAACCGCGTTCGAGAAGCTTTGGACTCTCTGACACAAGACGACAGATCGTTCACCATAGACTTCGCTCCGCATCCGCAGGTATTCCCTGATATTGCGATGGGCGAGTACGGTGTTGAAGTGAAATTCACTTTGAACGACACTTGGCGGAGCGTGGCAAACAGTGTTTTGGAGACGCAGAGAACAGAAGCCGTCAAGCATGTCTATATCATTTTTGGGAAGATGGGCGGTACCCCAGAAGTCAGGTGGGGCGATTATGAGCAGAGCGTTATCCATGTTCGCACCTCTCACGTCCCCCGCTTTGAGGTTGAGCTCCCCTCTGAAAAGGCGGAGGCCAAACAGTCTCTTTTTACGGAAATGGGCATTCGTTATGATGATTTCCGTAAACTTGATATGCAGGAAAAGATGCGCCACATACGCGCACATGCACGAAAAATCCACCCAGATGGCCGCTTGTGGTGGATCGAAGAAAAAGAAGAGGACGAGCATACTGTTCCCATACAGGCGAGGCTGTACACGAACCTGACAGCAGACGAAAGAATCAGGCTTCGGGCAGAAGCAGCCTTGCTTTGTCCCAAAATCGTAAAGTCGGGCCGAGCGCGGGGCAAATACGATGATATAGTGCTTTACCTTTTGACCTATTATGGCGTTGTATGCCATCAAGTGCGGGACTTGTTTTCAGCCGGAAGCGTTGCCAATCCCCATAATGACAACGAGGGCGGCAACTATATTGAACGCGCATTGAAATTGATAGAACGCGAAATGCGGGGAGCAGCTTTGCGAATGGATGACACTCTCTTTGTTGAGTATTGGGGTGAGAGTGTGCCGCCGGATAAAAGGATCTCACGTTGGCTTGAAAAAGCTGATGAGTTTGCAAACGATTGGAAGCCGTCAAAAAGCCTGTTTTTAGACAGGCAGGTGCCTGACTGAGACCTCTGTCGTCGTCAGTTATGGCAAGAGGCCGCCGCGTAGCGGTGCGCAGATCCAACAAAACCTGACCGAGGAACCGTCTCTGACCTGCAGGAACCTTAAAGTTACTGTTCACACCCCACTGTCATCTACCCGAGCCCCACTGTCATCCCGAGCCTGCCGAGGGATCCTCGACCGCGCAAGCGGTCGACCGCAGGCCGGAGGGCCCCCTGGTCTGCCGTTGGACGCTGCGTGTCCAAGGATTCCTCGGCGGGGCTCGGAATGACAGTGGGGGTGTGAACTGTAACGCCTTAAATGGTAAAAGCTCAGTCAGTTGTGGTGCGGAAGAATTGAATGCACATGATGGCGTATAATAGGGATTCCGTGGAGGCTTCAGGAATGTAGGTTTTTATGCGTTGTGTCTCATGTGGTCACCCTGAGTCGAAGGTGATAGACTCACGTCCTTCGGAGGACGGGCTCTCTGTTCGCAGGCGACGTGAGTGCCTGGAGTGCGGCATGCGGTTCACCACGTATGAGCGCCATAACGAGTCGCCCCTCATCGTTATAAAGAACGACCGCAGCTGCGAGCCCTTCGACCGCGAGAAGCTGTTGCGCGGCCTGCTTATAGCGACCGCCAAGCGCGATGTCCCCTTGGGCAGGCTGGAGGCCCTTATCGACGATGTCGAGGCCGAGATTCGCAACACGCTCAAAAGCGAGGTGCACTCCAAGGTCCTGGGCGACATGGTACTTGAGCGGCTGCGTGCCATGGACGATGTCGCCTACATCCGCTTCGCCTCGGTCTACAAGGACTTCAGGGACATCGACGAGTTCCAAGCGGCGCTGAAAGGCATGGGTTAGGACTTACGATGTTGCAGCCTGATACCGCAGTCATTCGGCCTCTGTCGCAGTCTGGCACCGTGACCGTTCGGATAACGCGGCTCGATCCCTCGCTCCCTCTTCCTGCGTATGCCTATCCGGGCGATGCCGGGCTCGATTTGCGCGCGGCGGCGGACTGTGTCCTCAAGCCGCAGGAGCGCGGTTGCATCCCGACGGGCATCAGGCTTGCCATCCCCGAGGGCTATGCGGGCTTCGTGCAGCCGCGCAGCGGCGCAGCGGCACGCCAAGGGCTTTCGCTGGTCAATGCCCCCGGCCTCATCGACAGCCAGTATCGTGGCGAGCTTGTCGTCATCGCTGTCAATCTCGATGCGACGACGCCTATAGACATACGGAAGGGCGACCGTATCGCCCAGCTCGTCATACTGCCGGTGCCGCCGGTGGTGCTTCAGGAGGTCGCGGTTCTTGAAGGGACCGAGCGCAGCGAGAAGGGCTTTGGCAGCAGCGGCACGGCATGAGCGGCGCTCCGCCGCCCGCCCTGTCGCCCTTATCGCCCCGCCCGCCTCGCCCTGCGTTGTTAGAAAGGATGTCCGCATGAACTGGTCACGGTTCTTCCGAGAGGAACTCGAACCGATACAGGCCTATCAGCCCGGTCTGCGTGAGGAGCAGATACGGGAGATCGCCTTGGTCGACACCATCCATAAGCTCTCATCGAACGAGAGCCCACTGCCTCCCTTTCCAGCGGCGCTTGCGGCGATGCAGGGGCACCTGTTGGAACTCAACGAGTATCCGGATGGGTCCTCTCATCACCTCACTCAGCAGATCTCCTGGCACTACGGCATCCCGTCCGAGCAGATCGTCGTCGGCAACGGTTCCAACGAGCTCATCAATCTTGTCGCGCAGACCTGCCTCAAGCCCGGCAGCAACGTCGTCTATGGCTGGCCGTCCTTCATCGTCTACCGTTCCTCTGCGCAGCTCGCGGGCGCCGAGTACCGCGAGGTGCCCCTTGCGGCGGACGGTGCCGCCGACCTCGACGCCCTGCTGGACGCCGTCGACGGGCGCACGAAGATGCTCGTCGTGTGCACGCCGAACAACCCCACAGGTGGGGCGGTGGGCGCGGATGCGCTGGAGGGCTTCCTTGCGAAGATCCCGCCCCACGTGCTCGTTGTGGTTGATGCGGCCTATGAGGAGTTCATCGACGACGGGCGGGCGGCGCGGCCGTTGACGCATTTCGACGGGCAGCGCCCCTACGTGGTCCTGCGCACCTTCTCCAAGATATACGCCCTTGCAGGGCTGCGCTGCGGCTATGGCTTTGCCCCTCCGATACTGGTCGAGATGCTGAACAAGGTGCGCGAGCCGTTCAACGTCAATACGCTTGCGCAGGTGGCAGGCCTTGCCAGCCTTGAGGACACAGGCGAGCTCGGACGCCGCCACGCGCTCAACGTGAAGGGCAGGCAGCGGCTCCAGGCCTGTTTCGAGCGTCTGGGACTGCACTATGTGCCGAGCCAGGCGAACTTCGTTTGGGTCGAGGTGCCAGATGCCGCAACGACCTTTGACGAGCTGTTGAAAAAAGGTGTCATCGTGCGCCCCTTCCCCAAGGACGGGGGCCTGCGTGTCGGCATCGGGGACGATGAGGGGGTCGGCACAACGATTGCTGCCTTCCAGGAGCTGTTCGGCATATGACGGCCAGGGACTTGCCTTCGGAGGGCACGGTGTGCGCGGATGACACGCCACGCACGGAGGGCGCGGCCCGTGCGGAAGGCACGGCGCGCACTGGCATGCCATTTTCCTCCGTCCTCATCATCGGGGTGGGGCTTATCGGGGGCTCGATAGCCGCTGCGCTCAAGGAGCTGAGGGAGGCCTCCCCCGTGGTGCGCGGCATCGACATCGACCGCAGCGCCATCGAGGGAGCGCTCGCCAAGGGCTTTATCGACGAGGGTGCCGTCCTTGCCGACGAGGGGCGGCTTGCGTCCTGGCTGAGCGACGAGGAGACGGGACTCGTCATCCTCGCCGTCCCGGTGTCGGGCGTCGGGAAGTGGTTCGAGCGCATCGAGGCAAGCGGCTATCAGGGTGCAATCACCGACGTCGCATCCACCAAGGGCGTGCTTGCCGCCCTCGCCTCTCGCATCCTCTCCCGGCCGGCGCGCTATGTTCCCGGGCACCCCATGGCAGGCAGCGAGGTCAACGGCATCGAGGGCGCACGCGCGACGCTGTTCGAGAACGCGCATTGGATCCTGTGCCCCGACGAGCGCTCCGATGCGCAGGTGTTCACGCGCCTGCACGAGTTCGTGACCACCTTGGGCGCACGCAGCATCACCTTGCCGCGCGAGGAGCACGACGAGGTGATCGCCGTCGTGAGCCATGTGCCGCATATGGTCGCAAGCGCCCTGGTGCAGCTTGCGGCCTCCCACGCCCGCGACAAACAGGAGATATTCCGGCTTGCGGCCGGCGGCTTCAAGGACACGACCCGCATCGCCGCAGGCTCCCCCGAGCTCTGGTGCGGCATAGCGCTCGACAACCGCGAGGCGCTCGTGCGGGGCCTTGGCGAGATACGGCAGGTCATCTCGCAGATCGAGTCCTCCCTTGAGGCGGGCGACGCACGTGCGCTGCGCGGCATCCTCGACAACGCCGCCCGTCAGCGCGCCGCCATCCCCCCTGCCTGGGTGCCCGACTCGTCGCGGCTGGTGGAAGTGCGCATCCCTATGGCCAACCGCTCGGGCGTCATCGCCCAGGTCACCGGCTTTGCCGGCAAGGCGGCCTGCAACATCCAGTCCATCGACATCGACCACATCAACGAGGCGACCGCCATCCTCGAGCTGATCCTCACCGACGAGGGCGACATGGGGCGCTTCATGGGCATGCTCATCGACGGCGGCTTCGACGTGTCCTTCCGCCCGCTCGGCCATCAGGAGTAGGGCTCAGGGATGGGAATGGCCGTGCCGCCCCTCAGAGGAAGCATCCGCGTGCCGTCCGACAAGTCGCTCTCGCACCGCATCGCGCTGTTCTCTGCGCTGGCGGAGGGCACGTCGCAGGTGTCCGGCCTGCTCGACTCCTTCGACGTGCGCTCGACCCTCGGCGCCGTCGAGGCCTTGGGCGCGCGCCTTGCCTTGCAGGGGGACGAGGACGGGCTGTCCGGCTCCATCACCGGCTGGGGGGCGAGGGGGCCGGGCGGGGCGGTGCCGCGTGCGGCGGGAGGGTCGGGCCTGCCTGCGACCGCGTCGCCTGCGGCAGCGCAAACCTTGCAATGTGGCAATTCGGGCACGACGGCCCGCCTGTTGCTCGGTGCCCTGAGCGGTTTTGGGGTCGCCGTCCGCCTCGAAGGCGACCCGTCCCTCTCCACACGTCCGATGAGCAGGGTCACCCTGCCGCTCTCGAAGATGGGTGCCCGCTTCTTGCCTGCGGATACGCTCGCCCTTGTCTCGGACGGCTCCGCCGCCCCCGCCGCCCCCGATGCAGGCGACGTCGTACCGCCCCCCGACACGCTGCCGCTCGTCGTCTGCGGCAGCGCGTCGCTCAAGGCGATAGACTACGAGAGTCCCGTCGCGTCCGCGCAGGTCAAGAGCGCCGTTTTGCTCGCAGGCCTCAACGCTCGGGGCACGACGTGCGTCACCGAGCCTTACCGGAGCCGCAACCATACCGAGCTGCTGCTGCCTGCCTACGGGGCACGGGTCTCGACCGAGGGGCTGACGGTGAGCGTCACCGGCGGACAGGCCCTCCATGCGCACGACTGTGCGGTGCCCGGCGACCCGTCCTCAGCGGCCTTCCTGCTCGTGGCGGCTGCGCTCGTTCCCCACAGCGAGGTGACCGTGCGCGGCGTCCTCCTCAACCCCACGCGCATAGGCTTCCTCGAGGTCATGCGGCGCATGGGTGCGGATGTCTCCTTGGATGTGGACGGGGAGGCCGCGCTGGGCTCTGAGCAGGTGGGGGATGTGACCCTGCGGTATCGGAAGGGCCTTGTGGCGACCACGGTCGAGGCACACGAGGTGCCCGGCCTTATCGACGAGGTGCCGATTCTGGCACTGCTTGCAACGGCGGCTGAGGGCACGACGGTTTTTCGGCAGGTGGGGGAGCTGCGTGTGAAGGAGTCCGACCGTCTGGCCGCCATCGTCGAGGGGCTTGTCGCGCTGGGCTGCAACGCGACCATCGAGGGCGACGACCTGCACGTCACCTCCGGCCGGCGCCCCCCGAGGGAGCGACGGCTCCAGACCCATGGCGACCACCGCTTGGCGATGACCTTCTCCATTGCCGAGCGGGTCTTCGGCCTTGACCTCGACATTCAGGACATCGCAAGCGTCGGCGTCAGCTATCCCCGTTTCTTCGACGACCTCGAGCGGTTATCATAGCAGGGAGGGCAAAAAGGACGGAAGAAGATCGGGAGGGGCTGCCGGAGGAAGGGTCGCCAGCAGGTCGCGAAAGGATGCGTATGATAGTTGCCATTGACGGGCCGGCAGGCTCGGGGAAGTCGACGGTTGCGAAGCTCGTCGCCCGCGAACTTGGTTTTGCCTATCTCGATACCGGCGCGATGTACCGTTCGGTCGCCTGGTGTGCGCTCACCGAGCATCTCGACCTTTCCGAGCCGCTGCCTGCCGCGTCCCTCGCCCGCATCCGCGAGATCGCGCACAGCGAGCCTGTCACCTTCGCCTTCACCCCCGGAGACCCTCTGCCCTCGCAGGTGCTTATCGGTGGCGAGAACATCACCCGGCTGATACGCACGCCCGAGACGGACAAGGCGGTCTCGCCCGTCTCCGCCGATCCGCAGGTCCGCGAGGCGCTCACGGAGCAGCAACGGGTCTTCGGGAGGGAGCATGACACCGTCATGGAGGGGCGCGACATCGGCACCGTGGTGTTCCCGGACGCCGAGCTCAAGGTCTTCCTTACCGCGAGCGCTGCCGAACGCGCCCGCCGCCGCGCCCAGCAGAACGCCACAGCAAGCGAGGCGGAGGTCGCGGCCATTCTCGCCGACATCATCCGTCGCGATGCCTACGACTCGTCGCGGGAGGTCGCGCCGCTTGCTGCCGCCCCTGACAGCTGGGAGCTCGATACGACGGGCATGACGATAGACGAGGTCGTTGCCGCCATCGTTGCGCAGGCGGAGACAAGGATGGAGGGCGCAGCGGCAGCGTCTTCGCCGGACGCGCCGCCGGACGCAGCAGCCGCGACACCGGGCGTCAGGCGGGGCACCCCCGCATGAAGCCGCTCGATTACTTCTACGACAGCCCAGCCTCGGGCGAGGGGCACTTCCCCCAGAAGTTCCGCATCTGCTTCTTGGCGCTCGTGCGTCTGGTCTTCACGCCGCTGTTCCGCTACAAGGCCTACGGGCTTGAGGTCTTGGACGCGCTCCCGAAGGGCACGGGCTTCATCGTCGTGGGCAACCACCGCTCCTACCTCGACCCCGTCTTCGTGATGAGCGTGCTGAAGCCACGCGTCATCCGCTTCCTCGCCAAGGAGGAGTTCACGAGCGCGCTTCCGGCCCTTGCGCGAATCGTCGCCTGGGTCGGTGCCTTCCCCGTCAAGCGCAACACGGCGGATATGTCCGCCATCAAGCGTGCCGTGCGCATGCTCAAACGTGGGGAGCCGGTCGGCATCTTCCCCGAGGGCACGCGCATCCGTTCCGAGGGCCAGGTGCCTGTCTACCACGAGGGCGCCGCCCTTGTCGCCCAGCTTGCAAAGGCGCCGGTCATCCCCGTGCGCCTGTGGAACACGGAGCGCATCTGCCCCCCCGGCAAGCGCCTCTTCCGCTGCCCGAAGGTGACCCTGCGCTTCGGCGAGCCGCTTTCCCTAGACGAGGAGCGCTTTGCCGCCCTCCCGAAGAACGAACGCCACGCCGCCTTCACCCAGGCGGTAATGGAACGCGTCTACGGCATGGAGTTCCCCCCGGAACGCGTCGACTGACTCTCCGAAGAAGGGCAGGAGACTGGGCGGGTTGGGCTGGGACGGCGTCACGTATGTCGTCCTGCCCTCGTATCACCCTATGATACGAGGAGCTGGATTTCTGGATCCTGTTGCATGGGGCCGCGTCTTCGGAATTCCGTTCCTGCCTTCAATAGCAAAGAGCGTATGCGTTGAATAGAATAGCCATATGCACTCGCAATATCGCTGATAGAGGCACCTCTGTCATACTCGGTTTTCAGCGCAAGACCAATTGCGAGGGCATTTTCATCAGGAATTCTTTCATTCGGCTCAAGTTGGGGTATGCCGATCCCCCCTCCGCCATATCCCTTGAACTGCTTTCCTCGTGGTGTTACGTTCTCGTTCGCCTCGGCCCCCCAACTGTCCCAGCGAGGCTGCGGATATCTTGCGAAAAGCTCAAGGAAGGGTCCGGGAGAACACGACTCAATAAGCTGATACTGCTCATCTGGCTTGCGGCTATGCTCGCGCTTGCGGGTTTCAATCATATTCACTTGGCTTCTTGCCGGAGCAAGGGTTCTCATGTGTCCCCTTACGCCGAACAAGAGCAATTCCGTAACATTGCGAAAGTAGAATCCAACGCCGCGCCCGTCAGGGCCACCGTCTTTTCTGCGCTTTGCCCAAACTATATTCGAGACATAGCGGTATCCCCAGGACTGCATCACCTCGAAGCCTTCTGGAAGAAGCGCATTGGGCACCCACAGATACAGGTGGGAATTACTGGCACTGATCTCAGCTACAGGCAGCGCCATGATTTCCTCCAATGACATGGTTGCGTAGCGACCCAGTCTTTTGTGCTCGGGGGCTACCTTTCCCGTTCTATTGTTAAATCTCCAAGGAGGGTCAGCTAAAATGGTGGAATAACCACCGGCGATCTGTGGTAGCGGTTCAATGTCCAATACTGCTCCGTTCTTTGAGTAGGCACTAAAGAGCAGTATAACATTAATAGATCTTTTTTAAGATCTTTATTGAGTTACGTTTTGACGACCTTTTGGTTTATGATTCAGTCATGCAAGAAACCAAGGCATATCTAGACGTCCTGCCACAGGATATTCTTGATCGCTACCAAGTGATGGAAACGGGTTCTGCTGCAAAGATACTGCAAGCAGTTTGCGGCGATGAGTTCGACGATATCATTTCCGTTATGCGCTCCTTTGTTTTGACCTCAAGGCTGCTGCTTACGCCGGGCGGCAATCGGGGACCAATCCCTGTCACTATAGACGGAATGCTTGATGAATTAGGGTGGATCGAAGCGCGAGTTGACATTGAGAAGAAGACATATTTCTTTTCTGGCCACAGCGCAAGTATTTCAGCTGAAGACGAGCCTGCCAAGTATGAAGAGAATCTCATTTCTCGCACCTATCAACGGGGCTACTCAATCGACAACGTCAAGGGACGTTTGGCAGCAGATGTTGAATGGAATCCAAAGGACGGGAACTTGGACAGAGACTTCTCTGCCTATCGTGCGTGGTTTGATGAAGGAATCATCGTTGCAGCAATTCTTATAACAAGGCTTCATGAGTCGACGAAAGAACTGACGCGTTCAATTTGGCAACACTACCTTACCGAGCATCCTGAGCACGCTCAGGACAAGCAACCGGTGGACTTAAGTACGACTACTACTGCGAATTATGAAAAGGCTGTTCACCGTATAGTCCGTGGCGATCTTGGAACCTGCCCCATTCTTGTGTTTGGAATAGGGGAGCGCGCTTGGGATGGCGAGCCTTGGGATGGAAAAATCATGCAGTGGGACAAGAATTTGCAAAAACTCAGCCCTGTTGACTATATTCCCAAAAAGCAGAATTACTCATATACAACGTTCAATCTGTCCGACTAAAGAAGAAATATCTGTCCCACCCTGCCCCGCTATTTGCAGACAGGAGTGGGGGGCGTGTCGATTCCGAGGGCGCAGGACGCCATCTCGCGCAGCTCGTTGATGGTGGTGGTGTAGCAGGCGAGCGAGTCTATCCAGCGGCGCAGCGCCTCGTGGCCCTCGTCGGTGAGGGTGAAGCTGCGTTTGGCAGGCCCCGCCTTGGGCGTCTCCCATTGAGAGGTGACCAGCCCGTTCTCCTCCATCTGCCTGAGCGTCCGGTAGACGCCGGTGGCATCGGGCTTGTTGCCGCCGAACATGGGGGACTGTGCCGCCCGCTGGACTATCATGTAGCCGTGCAAGGGCTCATCGGATGCGGCGAGCACCGTGAGTATGGTGGGTTGTGAAAGGCGGCTCAAGGTCTTGCCGAGTTCCGCGCAGGGTCTGAGGTCCCCGTCTGATTTGGGATTGCAAATGGACCACATACGAGTCCTTTCCGTTCTCCTCCCCCCGACAGGACGGCAGGGGGACGAGTCGTTCATTGGCCGTTTACTCGTCGTTTAATACTCTATAATAAGTGCCTAGTAATAATACTAACAGACTTATGCGCATAAGAGGAGTTCCTATGTCACTACAAGACCGTATCGACCAGGCGGTTGCCACTGTCGCCCCTCGTTTGAAGACGTGTCCGCGCGTCGCGCTCATCCTCGGCTCGGGCCTGGGCGGGCTGGCGGACGCTGTGGACGCGCACCTCTCCCTCGACTACGGCGACATCCCTCATTTCAAGGAGTCCGATGCGCCGGGCCATGCGGGGCGGCTCGTCTTCGGTGAGCTTGCCGGTCAGCAGGTGGTGTGCATGCAAGGGCGCCTGCACGCCTACGAGGGCAACAGCGCGGAGGACATCGTCTTCCCGCTGCGGGTCATGAACGCGCTTGGTGCACAGACGCTTGTCGTCACCAATGCGGCCGGCGCAGTGAACACGGACTTCGAGGTCGCCGACCTCATGCTCATCACCGACCACATCAACCTCATGGGCTCCCATCCCCTTACCTTGGGAGAGGATCAGGGGCTCCGCGACTTCACGGACATGACCTACGCCTATACCGCCGCCCTGCGCGAGCAGGCGCTTGCCGCCGCCCATGCCTGCGGCCTCACGCTCAGGCAGGGCGTCTACATAGGGGTGCGCGGGCCGAGCTTCGAGACGCCGGCGGAGATACGCGCATTCCGTGTCTGGGGCGCCGACGCCGTGGGCATGTCGACCGTCTTCGAGGTCATAGCGGCCGCCTCGCTCGGCATGGACGTGCTGGGCCTGTCGTTCATCACGAACATGGCCGCCGGGGTCCTCGACCAGCCCATCAGCGGCGAGGAGGTGCTCGAGGCCTCGAAGGTCGCCATCGAGAACATGAAGGCCCTCGTGCTTGGCGTGCTTGCAGGCTGAGGGGGCGGGACGGACGACAGGGCCGCTGCTGGACGCGGCCGACAAAGGACAAGGAGCCGAGGTGCCGCGTAGGCGCAAGCAGGACATCATCGTCTCGCTGAGAGGAATCGCTGCGGTCATTGCGACCCTTCTGGCATTCATCGCCGCCCTCGTCGGCATCGTCTTCGTCGAGCGTTTGCTCTTCGGCTAGGCTGGGAACACCGACCATGTGGCCGCGCTTCAAACGGGAGGACCTGGGGATAATCGCGCATTATCTGGGGGCGATCGTGCTGCTCCTGGGAGGCATCATGCTCGTCCCACTGGCGGTGAGCCTGCTGATGGGGGAGTGGGCCGTTACCGGCAACTACCTTGTCGGCGTAGGCTGCGCCGCCACCATCGGGGGGCTGCTGCGCATGTGCCGCATCTCCCCTGTGACGCTCGAGCGTCGCCAGGCCATCGCCATAACCACGCTCGTCTGGGTCGTCGGCGCCTTTGTCGCCGCCATACCGCTCTGGCTCTCAGGGCATTACGGCTCCTTCCTCGACGCGCTCTTCGAGGGGGTCTCGGGCTTCACCTCCACAGGCTTCTCCCTCTGCCAGGACATCGACCATCTTTCCACTGCGGACAACATGTGGCGCTTCACCCTCCAGTTCCTCGGAGGCCAGGGCGTCATCGTCATAGCCTTGTCCTTGGGGCTGTTCACCCAGGTCGGCTCGTCGTTCTACAGCGCCGAGGGGCGGGGCGAGTACGTGCTGCCCAACATCAAGAAGACCGCGCAGTTCATCTGGCAGTTCTCCTCCATCGTCGTCTTCTGCGGCACCTTGCTGCTGTTCCTTGTCTCGCTGTGTCTGGGGATAGATCCCGTGCGCAGCGTCTTCCACGGCCTGTGGCTGACCATCGGCGCCTACGACACGGGCGGCTTCGCGTCCCAGAGCCTCTCGCTCAGCTACTACCATTCATGGCCGCTCGAGGTCATCGCGATGGTGCTCATGCTCATGGGAGCCGTCAACTTTGCGCTCTATGCCCGCCTGTGGAAGGGCGGCTTCCGCTCCACCGTGCGGGAGTTCATACGGGACATCGAGATACGGACGCTGGCGCTGTGGACCGTGTGCGCCCTGGTCGTGTTCGTTGCCGCAGTGCTTGCCGGCCAGTTCCTCACCGACTTCTCGGGGCTTATGCGACGCGGCGTGTTCACGATAGTGTCGGCGACCACGAACACCGGCTACCAGGTGCTCTCCACCAACCAGATGACCACGCTGCTCTCAAGCGGCGCCTTCTTCATGATCGTCGTCGCAATGGCCATCGGCGGCAGCTCGGGGTCGACGGCGGGCGGCATCAAGGCGCTGCGCATCGGCATCATCGCCAAGGCCGTCCTTGCGCGCATCAAGGACGTGTTCGCCCCGAAATCGGTGCGCAACACCACCAGCTACCAGCACCTGGGCCGCCATATGCTCTCCAGCGAGCTGACGGGTGCGGCCATGACCATCGCCATCCTTTACGTGGTCACCTATATCGTCGGGGCGCTCGTCGGCATCGCCGTCGGCTACGACGCGATACCTGCGACCTTCGAGTCCGTGGCGGCGACCTCCAACGCCGGGCTCTCCGCAGGCATCATCGCGCCCGAGGCGCCTGCGGTCATGAAGCTCGTCTACCTCGTCCAGATGTGGGTGGGCCGCCTCGAGTTCCTGACCTTCCTCGCGGTGCTTTTCAGCTTTGCGGCCTCGCTCAAGCCACGGAGAAGGGCGAGACGATGAGGACAATGAGTGACAGGGGCAACAGGGGGGCGCACTGTGACAGGGGGACGTACAATCTGTCACATTGTCGGCAGCGAGCAATGAGACGACAGGAGGATGGAAGGCACTGTGACAGATTGTACGTCCCCCTGTCACAGTGCGCCCCGCGTCCCGTCCTGCTCCCCCTGCTCCTTCTCGTGGCGCTTGTCCTGCCAGCAGCGCTGCCGCCGTCCGTCGCATGGGCGGAGCCGAACAGCACCATCGTCGGCCTGACGAACGCCGGTCAGCAGCTCGACGGCCAAGAGGTCGTTGTCCAGGGCGAGGTCGTGGGCGACATCCTCGTTGCAGAGAAGGGCTTTCGTTGGCTGGCCTTGCAGGATGGGGGCGCGACCGTCAGCGTCCTGGTGCGCGAGGAGGATGCGGAGAAGGTCGCGCGTCTGGGGCGCTACGGCCAGGTCGGCACGCACCTTGAGGTCACCGGGGAGTTCCACGTCGACTGTGCGGAGCACGATGGGCTCACCGACGTGCATGCGACGGAGGTCGTCGTCATCGACGAGGGCAGCAGCTCAGACGACGCCTTCGACACGCGCAAGCTCGAGATAGGTGCGCTGCTCGTCGTCGTCGGCGCCTGTCTGCTCGTGATCCATTGGCGTCTCAGGGAGCGGACCCGCTGATGGCAGGTGCGGAGAAGATCGATGCAGGTGGAAGTCCGGCAGTGGCCCGCTCGACCGGGCGCGTCATATCGCTCGACCGGGGCTTCCCCTTGGTGGGGACGGCTGCGGGGGAGCTTCGTGCCCAGCACAGCATCGACCTCGTGAAGGGCCTTGATGTGCGCGCAGTGGTGGGAGATGTGGTAGACCTCGAGTTCCCGCCCGGTCAGGACGTGCCGCTCATCGTCGCGATTCATCCCCGTCGCCATACGCTCGTGCGCCGCACGCTCGTGGAATCGCGTCACGAGGGCGCAGGCAAGTACGAGGAGCAGGTGCTGGCCACCAACATCGACCTTGTCCTCGTGGTCAGCGCCCTCTCCAACCGACCGCTCGACACGTCCTATCTGGAGCGACAGCTCGTCCTTGCGCACGAGAGCGGCGCACAGGTCGCCCTCATACTGACGAAGGCCGACCTGGCGCGCCATCTCGAAGGGGACTGTGCCCGTGCGCGCGCCGTAGCCGCAGGCAGCCCCGTCATTGTCGAGTCGGCCGTGACGGGCGAGGGCTTGGAGCGAATCCGGGCCCTGCTCACGGGTGGCAAGGTGGGGGTGCTGCTGGGCCGCTCGGGCGTGGGCAAGTCCACGCTCGTCAACGCGCTCCTCGAGGAGTCGCTGCTGGCGACCGCCGCAGTGCGCCAGAAGGACCGCGCGGGCCGCCATACCACCGTGGGCAGAAGGATGGTGTTCCTCCCGCATGGGGATGAGAAGGGCGGCGGTTCCGCCCCTGGTGTCCCGCTTGCCCCCGCCCCGCTCCCCGCCCCCTCCGCCCCCGGTGCCCAGGGCATCCCCGCCCCCGCCCCCTCCGCCCTCATCGACACCCCGGGCCTGCGCAGCCTCGGCCTGTACGACGCCCACGTCGGCCTCGCCGCAGCCTTCCCCGACATCGTCGCCCATGCCGCAGCCTGCCGTTACCGCGACTGCACCCATACCGGCGAGCCCGGCTGCGCCGTTGCCGCCGCCGTTGAGGCAGGCACCCTGCCCGCAGACCGCCTCTCCTCCTACATCCACATCTTTGCCGAGGTCAACGACTGATAACTCTGGGTTGTTCCCCAGGGAGACGCCGATTTATTATCGTCTCCCTTTGCCCAGAGGCGTGGCATATAGTATTATGATACTCATTCAACCAGTCCGAAGGTGCGGGCTCTCCATGGGCCTCACCGGAGAGCCCGTGCAGGGGGTATGCGTATGAGAGAGTTCCGTATAGACGAGCAGAGCGGGATACCTGTCTGGATCCAGGTGCGCAGGCGGCTGGTCTACACCATCGTCTCCGGGCAGTACGGGCCGGGCGACCAGTTGCCCACCGTGCGCGAACTTGCCGTCCAGCTCGACATCAACTACAACACGGTGAACAAGGTCTACCAGGACCTCGAGCGCGACGGCCTCATCGTCACGCGGCGGGGGAGGGGCACCTTCGTCGCGGACGTGGGCGCCAACGGGCTTTTGGCGCTCGACAACAAGATAGAGCTCCTCGCCGACGAGCTGGTGCGGGAGGGTCTTGACTTCGGGATGACGGGCGACGAGATAGTCGGGGCGGTCAGGACGCGCGTGGCCCAGCACGAGGCGCTTAAGCCCAGCAGTGCGGGCCAGGAGGCCGCGAGGAAGAGCAGGCGCCGTGCCGGATAGGAAAGGCAAAAAGGGCCTGTCACAGGAGAAGCCAGGCGTCAGCAGGGACTCCTCGGGGGTGCGGGGCAACCGCTCCTCTCGCAACGGCGTCTATTTCTTCGCTGCCGTGCTGTTCCTCATCGTCTTCGCCGGCATCGTCGCGGCCTGTTACCTCACAAAGGCGCTCACGGCTTGGACCATTATCGGCGCTGCCGTGGTCGCCCTGCTGTTTGCGTCGATGATTCGCATCGTCCAGCAGTGGGAGAAGGCGATCGTGTTGCGCCTCGGCCGCTTCAGCCGTGTCGCCGGGCCGGGCCTGTTCCTCGTGGTGCCCGTCATCGAGCACGTGACGCTGTGCATCGACCAGCGCATCATCGCCACGCCCTTCGTCGCGGAGGAGGCGCTTACCGCCGACCTCGTCTCGGTCGACGTGGACGCCGTGCTGTTCTGGATGGTCTGGGACGCGAAACGGGCCTGCGTCGAGGTCGAGAACTATCCCAAGGCGGTCGCATGGAGCGCCCAGACGGCGCTGCGCGATGCCATCGGGCGCGTGAACCTGGCCGAGCTGGCCACGCGCCGCAAGCAGATCGATGCACAACTCCAAGAGATACTGGGGGAGAAGACCGAGCCGTGGGGCATCACGGTCTCTTCCGTCGAGATACGCGACATCATCATCCCCAACGAGCTGCAGAACGCCATGTCCAAGGAGGCCCAGGCCGAGCGGGAGCGCAACGCACGCATCATCCTTGCAGAGGTCGAGAAGGACATCTCCGAGATGTTCGTCGAGGCCGCCGAGGTCTACGACCGCAACGACCGCGCCATGCAGCTGCGGACGATGAACCTCATCTACGAGAGCGTGAGGGAGAAAGGCGGCCTCGTCATCGCCCCCAGCGCCTTCAGCGAGGGCTTCAACAACATAGAGGGCGCCTCGGACCTCCTCAAGAAGCTGAAGTAGCCGGGGCGCTTAGGGCGGCTGGGACGCTTGGGGCGGGGCGTCGGGGACGCCGCCCCCTACGGGCGGGGCACACGCGCACGCTGGGGCGATTGCGGCGGCCGGGCAGCCGGGTTAGGTGAACGAGGGTATCATCTCGACGCATTTCCGCTTCTGCTCAAGCTGGGGATGCACGTAGAGGTCGAGCGTCGTCTTCACCGAGGCATGGCCCAGCAGGTCGCTGACCGTTTTCACGTCGGCGCCGCCCTCGATCAGCTGCGTCGCAAAGGTATGGCGCAGCTTGTGGAAGCTGCTATGGGCGATGCCTGCTCTTCTCAGGAAGCGCCCATAATACGCACGGTAGCTCCGAGGCTCAAGGAAGGACGGGCTTCCCGTTATCAGATAGCAGTCGTTCGTCTGTGTGAAGCCATGAAGGAGCGGCGCAATGGTCGAGGCCAGCGGGACCTCCCGTACCGACGAGCGCGTCTTTGGGGGCGTGATCACCATTTTCGACGTGACGCTCCCCTTGAGCTCTTTCTTGTAGATGCGCTGTATGGTCTTGGTGACCGTCAGCGTGCCGCGCACGAGATCGACGTCCCGCCACTGCAGCGCACACAGCTCGCCGATGCGCAGGCCCGTGTAAAGCGCGAGGAGGATCCCCATGCTCTTGCTGTGCAGTCGCGCCATGGCAGCCCCGACGATCCCTTGGAGCTCCGAGGGCGCGAACACCTCGGTTCGCTTGACCGACTCCTGCTGTGGAAGCCGTATCTCCATGGGAGTGACGGGGATATCGTAGCGCTTCTGTGCCGCCTTCATGCTCAGCTTCACAATGGCGAGAATGTCGTGGACGGTCTTTCTGGAGAGCCCGCCGCCACCGTCACACCGGCCCGCCTCCAACCAGTGCAAGGCCATCTCCTGGACCCGCTGCTCGGTGATGTCCGCGAGGGCAAAGCTCCCGAGCATCGGGATGATGTGGTTGATAACGGCCATAGAGTACGTCGAGTGCGTGGTCTCCTTTGCAAAGCGCTGATGCTCCTCAAGCCACGTGACAAGCCATTCGCCATAAAGAACTCCCATACCCATAACAACCTCCCGTCCAAATAACAAAGAAGGTGTTTTTTGGAAAAACGGAGACTGTTATAAAGCAATAGACAATGGGATTGCCCCCATGCCCCCCCCCCCCCCCTCCCCCCGGCGCCGGACGCGCCT
>JAISGJ010000090.1 GCA_031263105.1 Coriobacteriales bacterium | reverse complement strand
GGACGCCCCCGCCCCCGAAGCAGAGCCACCCCCCGCCCTCGATCAACAATCGTAACAAATGATATACTGAACAGGCCTTCTGTCAGGCGACGGGCCGGGCGGGAGGGGCTGTGAGCCGCCTTCTTGGGCGCACCGCCGCTCAGCACCTTTGCAGAAAGCGACATCGGAGAACCAGGGAGGACGATGGCTGCCAGCACGAGGGACCCCAGGCTCAGAATAGCGCTTTGCGAGGACACCACCTTCGAGGCCGACCTGCTCACCGCGCTCATCGACATGAGCGGGGTTCCCAACGCCGTGGAGAGGTTCACCACGGGCGAGGCCTTCTTGGAGGGCTTCGCGAAGGAGAAGTACGACCTCATCTTCCTCGACGTCTACATGGGCGAGCTCACCGGCGTCCAGACGGCCGAGCGCATCCGCGACATCGACACGCAGGTCGTCATCGTGTTCACGACCACCAGCGACGACTTCACGCGTGAGGGCTACCGTCTGAACGCGTACAAGTACCTGCTCAAGCCCGTGGTCAAGGAGGACGTCGTCGACGCCCTCGAGCTCGCCGTGCTCAAGCGCGACAAGGCGCAGGGGGCGACCATCGCCATCGTCACCAACAACGTCCCCGTCGTCATCCCCTTGAACGACATCCTCTACGTGGAGTCGAGCAACCGCAGGTCGCTCATCTATACCGCAGAGGAGAGCTACGCGACCACCATGACGATAGACGCGCTCGAGAAGCTGTTGCCGCCGCCGCGCTTCTTGCGCTCGCACCGCTCGTTCATCGTCAACCTCGACCATGTGGACGACCTCGAGCAGGACTTCATCATGGACAACGGGGACGTCGCCTATGTCGCGGTGAAGCACCACCGGAAGGTCAAGCACGCCTATGACGACTACCTGTTCAGCATCGCCCGAGGTGATGAATGAGCCCTGAGCAGCTCAAGCGCTTCCTGGTCGCCTCCAGGGTCGTCTATGCCGTTGTGCTGCTCCTTCTCGTCGCCCTGCTCGTCGGCTCGGCGCTCGCCGAGAGGTACAACCTCGTCTACCACTGGAACGAGCTGCGCGTCATAGACGCCGTCACGATGCAGCGCACCGGGACGGACGGGAGCAGGACCGAGGCCGAGGCCGTCCTCCCCCTCACCGTCGAGGACCTCGGGCCCGGCGAGCGGCTGACCCTCATCGCCTCCGTCAGGACGGAGACCCACGACAGCCTGATGGTCAAGACCGAGGGCGCCCCCCTGCGGCTGTACGTGGACGGGGCCCTGTACGGCTCGGACGGCGACCCCGGCACCTTCCCCGGCTTTCAGGGGGCGCCGCCGCCCAACCTGCTCACGGTCGCCCTGCCCAGCGAGTCCGGCGGCAAGGAGATCAGGCTCGAGTACACGGTGCCTGCCTCCCTTGAGAGCCTCGAGCTGCCTGCCTTCTATCTGGGGGACACCCAGGTGCTGTTCATGCACCTGCTCTCCCAGAACGGCCCCCTTTTCGGACTGAGCCTCCTGCTCATGCTCGGCGGCATCGTCCTTGCGGCCGTCACGCTCCTGATCCTGCCGCGCCTGCCGGCCGCCGGCCCGCTCCCGTGGCTCGGCCTGGCCTGCCTCGTCGCGGGACTTTGGGGCTTTTGCGGCAACGACCTGACGGTCTACCTCATCCCGGTGCCGAACCTGCTCTACGTCGGCTCGGTCATGGGGCTGCTGTACTTCGCCCTGCCCTTCCTGCGCTATGGCATGGCGATGCTCGACCCCCGGCCCCGCATGCCGCTGGCCGTCCTCCACAACGTCATGCGCATCGTCTTCCTGTTTGCGCTCCTCCTCCATCTCGTCGGGCTCTATCCCTTCCGGGACAGCTTGGTCTACCTGCGCTTCCTTCCGTTCGTGGCCGTCATCCTCTTCGGCCTGTCCGTCGTCTACGAGCTTGTCGCGCATCGCAACCCCCAGGCGCGCAGGCTGTGGGTGCCCACCGGCATCCTGACGGTCTGCGCCGTGGCGAGCATCGTGGACCGCTTCTTCCCCTTCATGGGGCCGGAGAGCATGTTCTTCGAGATAGGCATCTTGGTGTTCGCGGTCTGGACGACCTACCTCGGCTGGGGCTATCTGCGCGAGACCATAGACGAGGCGGAGCGCAGCGCCCAGCTCGCGCACGAGGTCGAGACCATGAACAACAGCCTGGACATGCAGCGCAACCTCTATCAGAAGCTCAACCAGTCGACCGAGCAGGTGCGCGCACTCAGGCACGATCTGCGCCACCAGCTGGGCGCCATACGCGGGTACCTCCAGAAGGACGACGTGGACGGGGCGCTCGGCTACGTCGATTCGATAAGCGGCGGCATCCCCGAGATAGCCGACAAGCTGCTGTGCGACAACTTCGCGGTGAACGCCGTGGCGGTCCATTACCTCGACATGGCTGCCAGGAACCATATCCAGGCCGACCTGCGGCTCGTGGTCCCCGAGGACCTGGGGCAGGTCCCCGACAACGACATGAGCATCATCGTCGGCAACCTCCTCGAGAACGCCATCGAGGCCTGCCTGTACGTCGACGAAGACAGGCGCTTCATCCGCATGACCAGCAAGGTGGCGAAGAGGCGCCTGGCCATCGTGATAGACAACAGCTTCGACGGGACCTACACCGAGCGGGGCGGCGAGTTCTACTCCCGCAAGCGCCAGGGGAAGGGCATCGGCATATCCTCGGTCCGTGCGGTGGTCGAGCGTTACGGCGGCGCGCTCAAATACGAGGTCGCCAACGGCGTGTTCATGACATCGTTGTACGTGAAGATGTAATACAATAGAAGCCTATGGACACCTACGAGGGACGCTCCTTGGGAGGATGTCGGCGGCCCCTGCCGCCGCAGGCGCCCGCTCGGACCGGCGTCTCCTTGGAAGATTGGATGCAAAATGAGCAGGAAGAAGTTGATACTGATAGCGGGCATCGTCGCGGCGGTGGCGGTGCTGGCCGTCGTCGTGGCCCTGGTGGCGTCCAGCTGCAGCAAGAAGGAGGTCGAGGAGCCGCAGGCGGAGGCGCCGAAGCCCTCGGTCGTCAAGGAGGCCCCCGCCCCTCCTCCCGCCCCCGAGGTCTACCCGTTGACGGGCCTGCCCTTGGACGACAAGGACGCGGCGCTCAGGCGCCCGCTCTCCGTCAAGCTGGAGAACTCGCCGGAGGCCCGTCCCCAGCTCGGGATCGGCAGTGCGGACGTCGTCTATGAGACGATCACGGAGGGCGGCATCACGCGCTTCAACTGCATCTTCCAAAGCACCGTCCCCGCAGAGGTCGGCCCGGTGCGCAGCGGGCGCAACTCGGACGTCACCCTCGTCCCGCAGTACGACGCCCTGTTCTTCATGAGCGGTGCGAACGACGTCGTGCTCGGGGAGGTCGCCGCCGCAGGCCTGGCGGACATGTCGCACAACAAGGCATCGGACCTGTACCACCGCGTGGACTACCGCGCGATGCCGCACAACCTCTACCTCGACCTTGCGCGCGCCTACGAGCTGGCCCCGCAGATAGGCCTCGCTGCCACCGTCGAGACCCCCCCGTCCCTCGAGTTCGGCCCCTCCAAGACCGACGGCATGTCGGACGCGCCGGGCATCACGGTGCCCTTCAGCGACGCCTATGTGGCACAGTGGGCGTACAACGCCGACGACAAGCTGTACTACCGCTCCATGAACGGCCCCACGGTGGACGCGGGGACGGACCAGCAGGTGTCGTCCGCCAACGTCGTCGTGCTCTGGGCCACGTATGTGCCCGTCCTGGACGGCGCCACCCTCGGCGTCGACATGAACAGCGGAGGGGCGGCGTCCCTGTTCTTCGAGGGCAAGCGCGTCGACGGGACCTGGGCAAGCGACGGGAAGACCCCGCCGCGCTTCATGGACGCGAACGGCAACGCGCTCAAGCTCGCGCCGGGAAAGACCTGGTTCGAGGTCCTGGGCGTCGGATCCGAGATAGCGGTAGGTTAGGTACGTGTTTGCACGGGGAGACGGTACGGGGTCGTCACAGGGTTCGGGAAGGGCGTTCGTGCAGGAGAAGGCCACCGACCGGATACTCACCGCAGCAAACCTCCTGTCGCTTGTACGGCTCCTCCTCATCCCGGTGTTCTTCGTGCTGCTCGTCTGCTACAACAACAACGTCCTGGCGTTCGTCGTGATACTCGTGGCCGCCCTCACGGACCTCGTCGACGGCTTCGTCGCCCGCGCGACCCATACCGTCTCAAGGCTCGGCCAGACGCTCGACCCCTTCGTGGACCGCGTGTTCATACTCGTGGGCATCGTCGCCATCTTCGCTGCGGGACGGGTGCCGCTCTGGATGCTCCTCGTGCTCGTCGGGCGCGATGCCTGCATGCTGGCGCTCACCGTCTACCAGAAGCGCCGCTTCGACCGCGACTTCGAGGTGGTGTTCGTCGGGAAGCTCACGACCGCCCTCGTCATGGCGGGCTACTGCTCCCTTGTCCTCTGGTGGCCGGTGCTGCCGGGCGCCCGCGTCGTCGAGGCCTCCTGCCTTCCGGGCTGGGGCGCCGACGCTGCGCCGCTCGGCACCTGGCTGCTCTATGCGGGCGTGGTCGCCTCCCTCGTGGCCGCCGCCGTCTATCTGTGGCGGGGCCTGCGTCCCGGCAGGGCGGTGCAGGAGAAGCGCGAGGGGAGTGGGTGACGGATGCCCGCCAGAGCCCCGCGAACGGCCGTGTCGCGCCCCGCGCCGAGACGGCCTCCGCGCGCCCCTGCCAGGCGCATCGTCCTGCTCGTCGCGGCGACGGTGCTTGCCGTGGCGCTCGTCGGCCTCGCCTTCGATGTGGTGCTCAACTTCAATAGGGTGCACAGGGGGGTCACCGTGCAGGGGGTCGCGGTCGGCGGGATGACGCGCGAGGAGGCCGCCGTGCTGCTCAAGGACGCGCTCGGCGCGCTCATCGGCTCGGAGCCTGTCGTCCTGTTCGCCGACGAGCAGGCGGCGCACGAGGGCGCAGGCCCCCGAACGCTCGACCTGACCGCCGCCCCTGCCCCCGCCGGCGGTGCCCCCGCCCCCGCCGAGGGCGACACCCCCGCCCCGCCCCACTCCTGGCAGATAGGCCCCCTGACCGTCGGCGCGACGACAGACGCCGACGCGCTTGTCCAGGCCGCCTACGGGATCGGCAGGGGGGCGGACGTCCTCGGCCGCCTCCAGGCGGGCATCCTCGGCGTCGAACTGCCCGCGTTCCTCGACTACGGCCCCTCGCAGCTTGCGTACCTCGAGGGCCTGCTCGACGCGGCCCTTGGCTGGGGCGCCGAGGACGCAGGCATCGAGTTCGTGGACGGCGCGTTCGTCGTCGTCGGGAGCACGGAGGGCCGCCGCTGCGACCATGCGGCCCTCGTCCGGGCCCTCGACCGCGCGTTCCTGGGCGCCGACCGCGCGTTCCAGGTCCCGCTGGCCGTCGCCCCGCCCGCCGTCACCGACGAGAAGGCGTCCGAGGTCGCAGCCTTTGCCCAGGAGGCGCTGGCACGGCCCGTCACCCTCGCCTTGGAGGGGGAGGGCGCCTGGGAGCTCGACGCGTCCGTGCTCGGCCCTTGGACGGGCGCCTCCGTCGAAGGCGCGGGCGCTGCGGTGCGGCTCGTCCCCCACATCGAGACGGAACGGCTCGAGGCAGGCCTCCCTGCGCTCATCGGCGGGGGCGACCGCGGGGTGCCGCCCCAGGACGCCCGCTTCGAGGTCGTGGACGGACAGGTCACGGTCGTTCCCGGCGTGGAGGGCACGGGAATCGACTACGCCAAGGCGGCCGGCGACCTCGATGCCCTGCTCTTCTCCCCCGATGGGGCCGAGGACGGGGCCCAGGGCGCACGCCGCGTCGTGCTGGCCACCACGGCCCGCCCGCCCGCGCGCACCACCGAGCAGGCCGTCGCCATGAACATCACCGGGGTCATCGCCAGCTATACCACCGAGTACACCGCCGCGTCCAGCGCGAAGGCGACGAACATCCGGCTCGCCTCCGAGCTGCTCGACAACTCGCTCATAGCGCCCGGCGGCGTGTGGTCCTTCAACGACACGGCAGGGGAGTGCAACGCGGAGCGCGGCTTCCAAGAGGCCGCGTCCATCGTCGAGGGCAGCTTCGTCGACGAGATCGGCGGCGGCATCTGCCAGGTCGCGACCACGGTCTTCAACGCGGCGTTCGACTCGGGGCTGCCCATCGTCGAGCGCACGAACCATGCGCTCTACCTCGTCGCCTATCCTGCGGGGCGCGACGCCGCGGTCTCGTGGCGCTGGGCCGACCTCAAGTTCGAGAACGACACCGAGAACTGGATCCTCCTCACCATGGACTGTACCGACACCACCGTGACCTGCACGCTCTGGGGCACCGACCCCGGCTACCGGGTCGAGTTCACGGACACCGGCTTCACCGACCGCACGGACTTCGAGACCAAGGAGGTGGAGGCCCCCGAGCTTCCCAAGGGGGAGCGGAAGGTGAGACAGGAGGGCGTGCGCGGCCGCAGCATCGTCGTGACGCGGTACGTCTACGACAGCGCAGGGGAGCTCCTGCGCCAATCGGACTTCCGGTCGGTCTACGAGCCGGAGCCGGAGGTCGTCGAGGTCGGCACCAAGGAGGAGCCCCCCGACAAGAAGGCGGCCGCCAAGAAGGCGACCGACCGGGCCGCAGCCGACAAGGAGGCGGCCGACGAGAAGGCACGCACGCAAGGTTCCGACGAGGGCGCCGCAGCGTTACAATAGACGGGTGCAACAGCAGACGGGCACGACAGGCGACGACGAAGGGAGAAGGCGCAGTGGTTGACACAGGCGGCACGGCACGGGGGCCGGAGAGGTACTTCCAGCCCGAGATCGAGAAGATGGGACGCGCCGAGCTCGAGGCGCTCCAACTCAAGCGGCTCAAGGCGACGGTCGCCCGATGCTACGAGGACATCCCGTTCTATCGGAACGCCTTCGACGAGGCGGGGATCGGCCCCTCCGCCGTACAGGGCCTCGACGACCTGCGCAGGCTCCCCTTCACCACCAAGCAGGACATGCGGGACGCCTACCCCTTCGACCTCTTCGCCATCCCGGTCGACGACGGACGGGTGCAGCGCCTCCATGCCTCCTCGGGGACGACCGGCAACGCGACGGTCGTCGGCTACACGCAAAACGACATCGACGCCTGGGGCGACACCTTCGCGCGCGCCATAGCGCAGGCAGGCGGCGACGAGCGCTCCATCCTCCAGGTCGCCTACGGCTACGGGCTGTTCACCGGCGGCCTCGGCGCGCATGAGGGCGGCATCCGCATGCATTCGACGATCCTGCCCATGAGCAGCGGCAACACGAAGCGCCAGGTGCAGATGATGCACGACTTCGGCGTGGACATCCTGGCCTGCACGCCCTCGTATGCGCTGCTCATCGCCGACACGGCGATCGAGATGGGCCATCGTCCCGCCGAGGAGTTCAAGGTGTCCGCCGCCATCTGCGGGGCCGAGCCCTGCTCCGAGGGCATGCGCAGGGAGATAGAGGAGAAGCTCGGCGTCAAGCTGATCGACATCTACGGGCTGTCCGAGGTCATGGGCCCCGGCGTCTCCTGCGAGTGCCGCCACCAGACGGGCCTGCACGTGGCGGAGGACCACTTCATCATCGAGGTGCTCGACCCCGAGACGCTCGAGCCGGTGCCCGACGGGGAGTACGGCGAGGTCGTCTTCACCACGCTCTCGAAGGAGTGCTCGCCGCTCATCCGCTACCGCACGCGCGACATCTCGCGCATCCTCCCCGGGGAGTGCGCCTGCGGGCGCACGCTGCGCCGTATGGACCGCATCCAGGGGCGCACCGACGACATGCTCATCATCCGGGGCGTCAACGTGTTCCCGAGCCAGTTCCAGGAGGTGCTTGCCGGCTTCAGCGAGGTCACCTCGTACTACCAGATCGTCCTCACGAGCAGAGGCCCGCTCGACCATGTGACGCTGAAGGTCGAGACCGTGCCCGAGTTCGACTTCGACGAGATACGGAGGATCGAGGACCTGCAGCGGCGCATCAACGCCGAGCTCAAGAGCAACCTGCAGGTGAGCGTCGAGGTCACCGTCGTCGAGCCCAAGTCCATAGAGCGCAGCGAGGGCAAGGCGCGCCGCGTCATCGACGAGCGCGAGAAGGCATAAGGAAAGGAGCCGGACATGATCGACCAGATTACCGTCTTCCTCGAGAACGACACCGGCAGGCTGGCGGCGCTGTGCCGCGTGCTCGGCGATGCCGGCATATCCATGCACGCCCTGACCGTCGCCGACACGGCACAGTACGGCGTCGTCCGCATCATTGCCGACACGCCCGCACAGGCCTGCGAGGTGCTCGGTGCGAGGGGCTTCCGCGCGTCGCTCACCAAGGTGTTCGCCGTGGAGGTGCCCGACCACGCAGGCGGCCTCGCGAGGCTGCTGGCGGCCTTCGACGAGGCGGGCATCAACGTCGAGTACGCCTACTGCTTCGCTGTCGCAGGGGGCAAGGCCATCGACATCCTGCGCATCGACGACCACGAGGAGGCCGAGAAGGTCATCGCCTCGGCAGGCTTCAGCGTGGCAGGGCCCGAAGCACTGTATGCGTAGCACCCGCCTGTATCCCGCCAGCGCCGCACGCACGTACCTCGCCCGCCCTGTCCGCCTGCTCCTTGCGGCCGCCCTCGCCCTCCTCCTCGCGTCCGCCGGCCTCGTCGCGGGTCCCCAGGAGGCCCGGGCCGACGTGCGCACGGGCGACCGCGTCGCCAACAGGCCGCTCGGCGACGGCCACCCTCTGGTGCCCGACGCCCCCGACCTTGTCGCCGATCACGCCGCCCTCTGCACCAAGGAGGGGACCATCCTCTGGGAGCGCGACGCGCAGACGCCCGTGCCCATGGCCTCGACCACGAAGGTCATGACCGCGGTCGTGGCGCTGGAGAACGCAGGGCCGGACACGCCGATGCTCGTCACGTGGGGGGCGGCGAACACCGACGGCTCGGGCGCGGGCCTTACGGAAGGGGACACGGCCTCGCTCAGGGACCTCGTCGTCTGCATGATGGTGCCCTCCGGCAACGACGCGGCGGTCGCGATAGCGGAGAACGTCGCAGGGACCGAGTTCGCCTTCGTCGATATGATGAACGAGAGGGCCGCCGCGCTCGGCATGACGGGCACGCACTTCTCCAACGCCTCGGGCCTGTACGACGAGAACAACTACACGACGGCCGCCGACTACCTGCTGCTCACGCGCGTGGCGATGGGCAACGAGCTGTTCCGCGAGGTCGTGGGCGCGACCGAGGTGTCGGCCACGGTCAGCGGGCAGCTGGAGACCTACACCTCCACGAACCTGCTGCTCGAGCAGATGGAAGGGGCGAACGGCGTCAAGACCGGCTTCACCGACGAGGCGGGCTACTGCCTCGTTGCGAGCGCGCAGCAAGGGGGCCTCGAACTGTACGCGGTCGTCTTGCACTCGAGCAGCGAGGAGCAGCGCGCGACGGACGCCCAGGCGCTCCTGGAGTGGGGCTTTGTCCACTATCGGACGGTCGAGCTCATAAACGCCACCGTGCCCGTCGCCGACCTTGCGCTGTTGAGCTGGGTGGACAAGACCGTGCCCGTCGCTGCCGCCTCGCCCGTCTCCGTCCGCCTCTTCGACTACGCGGGGGAGATACAACAGGAGGTCGTCCTCACCGAGGAGGAGGGCCGCGTCGAGCAGGGCCAGGCGGTCGGCTCCCTCACATGGTCCCAGAACGGGGAGGTCCTTGCCCAGGTGGACCTCCTCGCCCTGCAGGACGTCCCCGCCCCCGGCTTCTGGGAGGGCATCGGCATCTGGTGGCAGCGCCTCGTGGGCGGCCTCTTCGGCGACCCTCCCCACGCGACCTCCACGACCGCCCTCCCCACCGTCTTCGACCTGCCCGTCGCAAGCGCCGCCCCCTGACGCAGGACACCCCCTGCCCCCCACTGCCCCGCAGGTTACTGTTCACGCCCCCACTGTCCCGTCGCAAGCGCCGCCCCCTGACGCAGGACACCCCCTGCCCCCCACTGCCCCGCAGGTTACTGTTCACGCCCCCACTGTCATTCCGAGCTCCGCCGAGGAATCTTTGGACACGCAGTGTCCAACGGCAGGTCGCAGGGCCCGTCGACCGGCGGTCGACCGCGGGGGCGGGCGAGGGTCCCTCGACAGGCTCGGGATGACAGTGGGGTGTGAACAGTAACGGCGGGGCGACAAGACGAAGAGGGCGCTCGCAAGACAGAAAGCAGGGCGAGGGAGGGAGGCGCAGAGGGGGGGGGGGGGGGTGCTTACGAGGACGAACGGGGGTGGGCCCTGGCGTGGGCGTCCTTGAGGCGCTCGACGGACACATGCGTGTAGACCTGCGTGGTGGACAGGCTCGCATGGCCGAGCATCTCCTGCACGGAACGCAGGTCTGCACCGTTGTCGAGCAGGTCGGTCGCGAAAGAGTGGCGCAGGTCGTGCGGGGAGAGCGAGCTGTCGAGCCCCGCCTCGCGCAGGGCCTGCTTGAACATCTTGCGGATGGCATCGGCGCTTACGGGATTGCCCCGTGCGGTAAGGAAGAGCGCGTCCGTCAGGCGGCCGACATCGCAAAGGAGCTGGGGGCGGGCGAAGACGAGGTACTCGTGCAGGGTGCGCAGCGCGAGCTTGTGCAAGGGGACGATGCGCTGCTTGGAGCCCTTGCCGAACACCGTGACCTGCATCTGGGTGAAGTCGACCGAACCCATCGAAAGGCCCGCCACCTCCGAGATGCGTGCACCGCTCGCATACAGCAGCTCGATGAGCGCCTGGTTGCGAAGGCCCAGAGGGGTCGTCACGTCGCTGACGCTCAGGAGGCGTCCCACGTCCTGGGCCGTGAGCGTCACGGGAAGGCGCCGGGCAGGCTTGGGGCCCGAGACGACGCTCAACGGGTCGTCCGCAAGATAGGCGACCTCGACCAACCAGGCAAAGAAGGTCCTGAGGGCCGAGAGGCGTCGGTTGATGGTGGCGCGGCTGTAACGGGCACGGTCCATCTCGGCAAGGTAGCGCCGTGCGGCCTTGTGCTCGAACGCCTCCAAGGCGAGCTGCTCCCGCTCCATCCATGCCGCAAAGTCGTTGAGGTCGGTGGCATAGGCCCGAACGGTATGGGGCGAGAGGTTCCGCTCGACCCGGAGGGCCGCGAGAAAGCCGTCGATGAGCCGCGCGCTGGGCAGCGCCTCTGCCGCCGCAGGCGGCAGGGCCGCCGCCGTGCGGGTGCCCGCCGCGCCTCTGAGCGCCGCACCCCCGCCCGCCGCGTCCTGCATGTCCTGCATGTTCATCCTGTCCTTGTCAGCATGCCGCTCGCCCCACGCATGCCCTGCCCTCATGGTAGCAGAAAGGGGACCGGGTACGAGGGAAGGAAGGAGAGGGCTGCGTTGTGCTCCCTGAACGCGTCGATGGCGGTGCGGGAACGTTGGCTGTAGGCCGCATAGCGCTCCTTCTTGCGCCTGGGCGGCTCGGGCAACGGCTTGATGATGCCGTAGTTGACATGCATGGGCTGATAGCCGGTGACGGCAGGGTCGGTCGCATAGGCGAACAGCGAGCCGAGCACGGTCTCCTCCGGCAGGACGGGCCGCCGTATCCCCCGTAGGTCGGCATAGGTGACGAGCGCCACGAACAGGCCGCTCGCCATCGCCTCGACATAGCCTTCGGTGCCGGTTATCTGTCCCGCAAAGCGCAACGAGGGCCTCTCCCGCAGGGCAAAGCCCGCATCGAGCAGACGCGGGGAGTCGATGAAGGTGTTGCGGTGCATGACGCCGAAGCGGGAGAAGGCCGCTTGCTCAAGGCCGGGGATGAGCCTGAACACCCGCTCCTGCTCGCCGAAGGTCAGGTTCGTCTGGAAGCCGACCAAGTTATAGGCGGTCCCCTCCCGGTTCTCCGGGCGCAGCTGCACCACCGCCCAAGGACGACGGCCGGTCCGCGGGTCCGTGAGGCCGACCGGCTTGAGCGCACCGTAGCGGAGCGTGTCGTGCCCGCTCCGCGCGACCTCCTCGACCGGCTGGCACGCCTGGAACAGCTCGGCGGCCTCGAAGCGCTGCGGCATGACCCGTGCGGCCTGTACCAGCTCCCGCACGAACACCTCGTACTCCTCGCGCGTCAGCGGGGCGTTGAGGTAGTCTCCCCCGCTCTTGTCGTAACGCGACTGCAGGAAGAGCCGGTCCCGGTCAAGGGAGGCCGCCTCGACGATGGGCGCGGCGGCGTCAAAGAAGGCGAGGTTCTCGTGACCGAGCATCCTGACCAGAGGGCGCTCAAGACCGGAAGAGGTCAAAGGCCCCGTGGCGACGATGGCGTGGCCGCCGCCCGCACAGAGCTCGGAGAGCCCGGTGAACTCCTCACGGACGACCTCGACGTTCTCATGGGCCTCAAGGCTGTCTGTCACAAGCCGCGCAAAGCCCTTGCGCTCGACGGCGAGCGCGGCACCGGCGGCGACCCTCGTGGCCAGCGCACAACGCAGCACCTGGGAGCCAAGCTGCGAGAGCTCGTACTTGAGCGCACCGGACGCGGAGTCCGCGTCGAGGCTCTTCAGGGAGTTCGAGCAGACGAGCTCGGCGAGGTCGCCGCTTGCATGCACGGGCGTTCGCTGTGCGGGGCGCATCTCGAAGAGGCGCACCCGCACGCCCCGCTCGGCAAGCTGCCAGGCAGCCTCCGAGCCAGCGAGTCCTCCTCCTATGACGGTCACCGTGTCTTGCACGGGCATGCCTTTCTATCCGATGCGGGACGCGCCGGCCGCCAAGGCATAGCGCCCGTCACGAAGCCGCGTCACGCGTCCTGCGAGTTCAAGCGACGAGAGACAGCGTATCACCTCGGTGATGCTGTCGCCACAGGTACCGAGGAGCTCTTCGGCACGGAGCGGTTGCTGGGCGAGGGCGGCAAAGGCCCCCGAGTGCCTCCCGGCATCCGCGACCGGCCCGGGGCCTCCCAGCCTTGCGGACGCAACGCCCACGGCCCTCAAGAGGGGCCCGAACACCTGCGCCAGCACGTCCTCGAAGCTCTCGTCGTCGATGATGGGCAGGGCGCCTTGGAAGATCAGGCGGTTGGCGCCCTTCGATTCCTGGGAGAAGATCGAGCCGGGCACCGCGAACACCTCCTTGCCCTGGGCGAGCGTGGCATCGGCGGTCGAGAAGGTGCCGCTGGGCAGGCCTGCCTCGACGATGAGGGTCGCCCGCGCGATGCCGGCGATGAGCCGGTTGCGCCTGCGGAAGCCCCAGCGGGAGGGCGGTGCGCCCCAAGGCGCCTCCGAGACGATGCTCCCGCCCTCCTCGACGACCTGGGCGAACAGCCCGTCCGCGCGCGCAGGGTAGACGACGTCCGCCCCGCAGCCGAGCACCACGACGGTGACGCCGCCTACGTCCAGTGCGCCCCTGTGCGCGGCCTGGTCGCAGCCGATCGCCCCGCCGGACACGACGGCGATGCCCTGCGCCGCCGCTATCCGGGCAAAGCGCCGGGCACAGCTCAGGCCGTAAGGCGTCGCCTTGCGTGCCCCTACGATGGCAAGGCCCGGCACGGCCAGCGCGTCGCACGACCCTTTGACGAACAGGCGGGCGGGCGGGCGCTCGACCTTGCGGAGGCCTTCGGGGAAACATGCGTCCCCTTCCTCCAACACCCGGCAACGGCCTGCCGGTGGCACAGGGGCCCCCATCAGGCCACCGCCGCCTCGCGGTCGTTCTTGCGGAAGCTGACGGCCTCGAGCAGATGCTCGCTTGTGACCTTCTCGCACTCCTCCATGTCGGCGATGGTGCGTGCGACGGAAAGGGCGCAGATGATGCCCCGTCCGCTCAGCTGGTAGCGCTCCGCCATCATCTCCAACGACGCGCGCTCCTTCGTGCCGAGCCGGCACGAGGCAAGCAGGGCCGCAGGCGGGGCGACGGGGCGGGAGGCAGCCCCTTCGGACGTACGGGCAGGCATCGGGGCGGGCAGGCTTTGGCTTCCGTCGTGCCCCTTGCGCCAAGCCGCGAAGGCCCGCGCGTTCATGACGCCTTCTTTGAGGCGGGCGGAGCTTGTGCCTTTGCCGGTGTTGAGGACGTTCGCCGCGTCGGAGCGCCAGACGTCGACGATTATCCCGATACGGTCCATGAGCGGGCCGCCGACCCTCCCCTGATAGCGGCCGATCTGCGGGGCCGTGCAGGTGCAGCTGCGCCGAGGGTCGCCATAAAAGCCGCAGGGACAGGGGTTGGAAGCCGCAACGAGCATGAACCGCGCGGGGAAGGTCACCGTGCCGCTGGCGCGCGCCAGGGCCACCATGTCCTGCTCCATCGGCTGACGGAGCAACTGGAGCACCGAGGAGCCGAACTCGGGAAGCTCGTCGAGGAAGAGCACTCCGTTGTGCGCAAGCGAGACCTCCCCTGCCCTCGTAGGGTTCCCTCCCCCTATAAGGCCCGCGCGCGAGGCACCGTGGTGGGGCGCCCTGAAAGGGCGGTCCCCTTGGAGTATGCGCTCGAACGGCAGGCCCGCGACGGAATGGATGAGCGCGCTCTCGACGCGCTCGTCCTCCGAGAGGGGAGGCAGTATGGAGGGCAGCCTGCTTGCAAGCATGCTCTTGCCCGATCCGGGAGGCCCTACCATCAGCAGGGCATGGGAGCCCGCTGCCGCTATCTGCAGGGCACGTTTCGCCAGGTCGTTGCCTGCGATGTCGGAGTAATCGGCACAGGACGTCCCGCCCTGCGGCACTGCTGCCACAGGCTCGGCAAAGCATTCGTCCCGCAGATCGGAAAGATGCCCGAGGCAGACATGCTCCTGCCCCCGTCGCGTGAAGACCCCGGCGACGGTCGGCCCCGTCATGAGCCCCCAGCCCTGCGCCTGGGCGACCTGCTCGAAGGCAAGCTGGCCGGAGACGGCCCTCACGCTCCCATCGAGCGAGAGCTCTCCTACGCAAAGCCTCCCCTTGACCAGCTCCGGCTCTATCTGCTCGGTTGCGATGAGGAAACCCAAGGCGATAGGGAGGTCGAAGCCCGAGCCGACCTTCTTCACGGACGAGGGCGCAAGGTTCACCACCACGAAGCGGTTGCGCATCTCGAAGTGCGCGGCCTTCAGCGCCTGGCGCACCCGTTGCCGTGCCTCCTGGATGGCGGTGTCCGGCATCCCGACGATGTGGATCCCCGGCAGGCCGGAGCCGACGCTCACCTCGACAGTGACCAGCACGGCCTCGACCCCTTGGATGGTCGCGGTCGTCACGAAGCCGACCTGGTGCTCGCGTCGGGCCATGCTCAGTCGCCCACGCCGAAGGCGTCGCGGTGATGGCGCAGGAACGCCTTGCCGTTGCCTGAGAACAGGAGCGCCATCACGTCGAAGCGCACCCGTGCGGAGGGGAGGTCGTGCGTGAAGAGGTACTCCACGGCTATCTTCTCGTAGCGCCGCCGCTTCTGACGGGTGACGGCATCCTCCGGGAACCCTGCGCTCTCCGAGGTACGGGTCTTGACCTCTATGAAGACGAGGTCCTCCTGCTCGCGGGCGATGACGTCGGCCTCCCCCGACCGGCACTTCCAGTTGCGCTCGAGTATCTCCACGCCCGTGCTTTCGAGATAGGTGCAGACGAGGTCCTCGCCGGTCGTTCCGAGCTGCTTGCGTTGCATGGTCATATGCGCTCCTTCTTATCGACTATAGGAAGAGGATGCGCCACCGACCTGTGCCCTCGGCTGAACCGTTCGTTACCGAGGGCTGCCTCCCGACTGAACGCACGATGACCGGGAACTGAACCGCGCTGCTCAACAGCGATATTCGGGCAAGAGCCCGGCAGAGGGAATGTACGGAAAACAGGAGCCGCCTTTCTGCGGGCGGTCGGTTTCAAGGGATAAAAGGACGGGCTGAGGGCGCCGCAGGAGCCGGAGGGGCTGCCGTCGGGGCAGGGGCCGAGGGCGCCGTTGGAGCCGGAGCCGCCCTGACACCTCAGAAAAGCTGCTGCTGGAGGAAGTTCCGGCAGAAGGTCTTACGATGGAGGGGGGTCAGGCCCATCCCTTGGATGGCCTCGACATGCCCGGCGGAGGCATAGCCCTTGTGGGAGGCGAAGCCGTAGCCGGGATACGCCGCATCGGCAGCGACCATCAGCGCGTCACGGGTCACCTTCGCCACGATGGAGGCGGCAGCGATGCAGGCGACGCTCGCGTCCCCCTTCACAATGCAGCACTCCTTGGCATGGACATGCACCGGCCTGCCGTCGATGAGCACCAGGTCGGGCTCGAGACCGCAGGACTCGATGGCCTGGACCATGGCCGCACGCAAGGATGCGGCCATGCCGATGCGGTCGATGATGTCTGGCTCGATATGGGAGATACCGACGGCACGGGCGAGACGGTGTATCTCCTGCGCAAGCTCCTCGCGTCGGGCGGGCGTCAGGCGCTTCGAGTCGTCGAGCCCGAAGATCGGCGGCTCAAGCGGCAGCGCGACCGCCGCCACGGTCAGAGGCCCGGCGACCGAGCCGCGCCCGACCTCATCGACCCCGACAACACAAGCGGCAGCGCCTGCCTGACGCTGCCGCTCGTAGAGTGCGCACGTGCGCATCTCCTCGTCTTCTGTTGTGCGCCGCTGCCCGGACACGCCTCTGGGAACTTCCCCGGGAAAGACCTAGAAGCCCTTTTCCCTGATGCGGGCCGCCTTGCCGACCTTCTTGCGCAGATAATAGAGCTTGGCGCGACGCACCGCCCCATGGCGCATGACCTCGATGCGGTCTATCTTGGGAGAATGCACGGGAAAGGTGCGCTCCACGCCGATGCCCGAGGAGATCTTGCGCACCGTGAAGGTCTCGCGGTTGCTGGCACCGTGACGACGGATGATGTCGCCTTGGAACACCTGGATGCGCTCCTTGTTCCCCTCGATGATGCGGTAGTGCACCTTGACATGGTCGCCGACCCCGAATTCGGGAAGGCCCTCTTTCATCTGCTGCTTCTCAAGCGCACGGACAATATCCATGATCGTCATTCCTCTACTCTGCCAAACAGGGTTCGTCGCATCCTCAAGCCGTCAAAAGACGCAAACGGAAAGTATAGCCCAAGACGGGCCTTTGATGCAAATCGCGGCAGTTGAGAGGAGAGGGAGGGCAAAGATTCCTGTTACTGTTCACACCCTACTGTCATTCCGAGCGTAGCGTAGCGAAGTCGAGGGATCTTTGGGTCCGAGCGCCCGGAAAACGCACAGCGTTTTCAGCGAGGATGGCGCGACAGTCCAGTGGACTGTCGCGGGGCGAAGCTGCGAAGCAGCGGGTGAGCCCATGGAACCGACAGGCCCACGGAACGCGAAGCAGCCAACTGGCCCG
>JAISGJ010000230.1 GCA_031263105.1 Coriobacteriales bacterium | reverse complement strand
CAACTTATACGAGGATTCTTTTACTGCCGCTGTTATCCGAGCGAAATCCTGAGAAAACGGCCAGTTACGCGGCCTTTTGGAAATCTGCTCGGATAACCTCACAACTCGGATAACAGTCTACGGTAAACGAGAACATGCCCCTGCGCCTTTTGCTCTATATGGCACACGTCTACGAGAGGATAGTGGACAGTGGCGAGCTGTACCGCAGAGCGCTGCGCAAGATACCCACACCTGAGTTCATCGTCATTTACAACGGGCGTGAGCCATACCCCGACAAAAAGACGCTGCGCCTGTCCGATGCCTTTATCGGCAAGGGCAGAGACCACGCCTTGGAGCTCGTTGCCACAGTTCACAACATCGCCGCCGGGCACAACGGAAGGCTGCTTGCTGCAAGCAGGTCGCTTTCCGATTATGCGGCTTTCGTATCTATGGTCGAGGACTGTCGCGCATCCGGGCTTTCGCTTGACGACGCGATAACGAAGGCGATACAGGAGTGCAAGAAGCATGGTATCATGAGAGTATACCTTGAGAGTCGCGGGTCGGAGGTGCTTAACATGCTGCTCACCGAATGGAACATGGAGGACGCGCTGCGCGTTGCGCGCGAGGAGGAACGGGAGATAGGCGAAAGGATTGGCGAGAAGCGAGGCGAGAAGCGGGCTGCGTACTCCAATGCCGCACGCATGAAGTCTGACGGCCTCGATGTCGAGCTCATTGTCAGATACACCGGGCTCAGGCCCGAGGAGGTGGCGAGGCTCTAAGCCCCCCCACCCCCCCCCCCCCCCCATGCGTTCTAAAATGAATGCGAATTGCGCAAGTGGGGACCGTTGCCCCGCAATCGGCGTTGGCGAACCTGCATGTGGATTTGCTGCGGTCGAGAACATTCAAAGGCGGCTCCACAGCAACGGGGTTCCTCGGCGATACCGATGTCACGCATCACGGGCTTGCCCAACTGACCTGTTCTCCTTGGCGCGTCCTTCGGGCGTGCGATACGCTTTTGCTATACTGGTGAGGTATGCGACGCGGCCCTTGGCGGCTGTGACGGCCCTTTGGCCGGGGCATCGCGGTTTGGAGGTAGGAAGATGACGGAGAACACAGGCACCCCGATAGCCGGCACGCTGGGCATCGCCGACGAGGTGATCGCCGAGCTCGCGGGCTATGCCGCGCTCGAGAGCTACGGCGTCGTCGGCATGGCCGCACCGAGCGTCCAGGACGGCTTCGCGAAGCTGCTGCCCATGCGGCGGCTCCAGCGGGGCATCCTCCTCGCCAAGGGCGACGCGGGGGCGCTCGTCGAGCTCCATGTGGTCATCGAGAACGGCACGAACCTCTCGGCGGTCTCCCAGAACCTCGCGGACAGCGTCCGTTACGTGCTGGAGCATTACGCGCAGATAGAGGTCGAGGACGTGACGGTCCACGTGGAGGGCATCCACATCCCCAAGCCCAGCGCACAGGGAGGACCTCTGTGAAGATCATGACGAACCCTTCGGACCTCGTGCCCCATGTCGCTGCGGCGGTGAGGATGCTCGTCGAGCACCGGGACGAGGTCAACAGGCTCAACGTCTTCCCTGTCCCCGACGGGGACACCGGCACCAACATGTCCCTCACGTTGGAGGCGGTGCTGGGCGAGCTTGAGGCCCTGCCGTCGGACATGGGGCCCGCCGACATCCGCAAGGCGGTCACCCACGGCTCGCTGATGGGTGCGCGCGGCAACTCGGGCGTCATCACCTCGCAGATACTGCGGGGCGTCTGCGACGGGCTCGCCGACGTCGAGACCTTCGACGCCGAGGCCGTCGCGGGCGCACTGGCCGTGGCCGTCGAAGTGGCCTTCAGCGCCGTGCGCAAGCCCGTCGAGGGGACGATCCTGACCGTCCTGCGCGACATCGCCGAGGCGGCCGCAGCGCAGGCCGCAGCGCAGGAGCCCCTTCAGGACATGATGCTCGCGCTGCGCACGGTCGCCTACGAATCGGTGAGGGCGACCCCCGAGAAGCTCCCCATCCTCAAGGAGAACGGCGTCGTCGATGCGGGGGGCTACGGCCTCGCCCTTCTGCTCGACGGCTTCGTCGCCTCGTTGACCGGCGAGGTCACGGTGGGGCCGACGGGAGGGATGGGCGCCGCACCGGTCGCACGGGTCGCCATCGAGCAGATAGACGACTGGGAGGGAAGCGCGTTCCTCTACTGCACGGAGTTCCTGTTCACAAGCGACGACCTCGACGTCCCCGCCGCCCAGGGCTTCCTCGCGGACATGGGGGACTGCGAGCTCCTGGTGGGCGCACATCCCGACTTCAAGGTGCACGTCCACACCAACGAGCCGGGCACCGTCCTCACCTATATGACGCAGCGCGGCCAGGTGTCCGAGGTCCACATCCACAACATGCGCCTGCAGAGCGCCCAGCGCCTTGCCGGCATCGAGGGCGACGCGCCGACGGCCGCAGTGCCCGGTGGGCCTGCGGAAGGTGCGCCTTCGGAGGATGAGGGTGCGTCCTGCACCTGCAAGGACTTCGGTTTCGTCGCCGTCGCCTCCGGCGCAGGCATGGAGAAGATACTCGTGTCCCTCGGCGTCGACGTGGTGGTCAGCGGCGGCCAGACGATGAACCCCTCCACCAAGGACCTCCTCGATGCGGTACGTGCGGTCGAGGCCGCCCAGGTGTTCGTCCTGCCCAACAACAAGAACATCATCCTTGCCGCGAACGCCGCCGCCGAGGTCTCGGAGAAGCCCCTCAGGGTCATCCCCACCACAAGCGTCCCCCAGTCGTTCTCGGCGCTTTTCGCCGTCGATCAGGACGCAGGCTTCGAGGAGAACGCCGTGCTGATGGCCGAGGCTGCGGCGGCGGTGCGCTCTGCCGAGGTCACGTGGGCCATCAAGGACGCCAAGGCCGCGAACGGCACCGCCATCCACAGCGGCGACGTGCTGGGCATACTCGACGACGCGATCGAGGTCGTGGGCAGCGAGGTCCCTGCGGTCGCCTTGGAGCTGGTGGGGCTCCTCGCGGACGGCGACGTCGATGCGCTCACGGTCCTTGCGGGCGCAGACCTCGCCCAGGACGCCTTCGAGGAGCTGCTGGGGCGCATAGGGGAGGCCTATCCCGACCTCGAGCTCGATGCCCATAGGGGCGACCAGCCCCTCTACCCCCTCGTGATGTCCGCCGAATAGGGCGGCCTGGGGCTGGACGGGCGACGACGGTGCTCGAACAGGCGGCAGACCGCATCGGGCAGACCGCTGCGCTCGACCTTCCCGTCTCGCGCCTGAAGGGGGCGGGCGGCAGGCGCCTGGAGGGGCTTGCGCGCCTCGGCATCCGTACCATCCGCGACCTGCTCACCGACTACCCCTTCCGCTACAACGACTTCTCGCAGGTCGTTCCTGTCACCTCCACGCGCATAGGGGAGCGCGCAAACGTGCTCGGCACCGTCGTCGAGGTGAAGCTAAAGAGGCCCCGCCCCCGCCTGACGGTCGTGGAGGCCTCCGTCCACGACGGGACCGCCCTGCTCGTCGCCAGCTGGTTCAACCAGCCATGGCTCCAAAAGGCCTTGGAGGAGGGCACACGCGTCATCCTGCAGGGGAAGGTCGAGCACTCCTTCGGGTTCCGCAGGATGGCCTCGCCCCTGCACACGGTGCTGCCCCCAGAAGCAGGCGAGAAGGACGGCGGCGGCATCATGCCGGTCTACCGCATGAACTCGGACATCGGCCAGGGCTGGGTCTCGCGCCTGGTGGACGAGGCGCTTGCCGCCCTGCCTGCCCCTCTCGACCCCCTCCCTCCCGCCCTCCGCATCAGGCACGGCCTCATGAGCCGCCATGCGGCGCTGCGCCTCGTCCACCATCCGCCCGACGCCGAATGCCTCGGCCGGGCGCGTCGCCGCCTGGCCTTCGAGGAGGTGCTCCTCCTCCAGCTCTCCCTCCTGCTGCGGCGCAGAAGGAGGGCCGCGCGCTTCGCCGCGCGCACGCACGTCACAGACGGCCCGGCGCTGCATGCGCTCAAGGCGGCCTTCCCTTTCTCCCTCACGGCCGACCAGGAGAAGGCGACGGCGGAGATACTGCGGGACATGCAACGGCCCGAGACGATGCAGCGCCTCCTGCTCGGCGACGTCGGCTCCGGCAAGACGGCCGTGGCCGCCCTGGCGCTCGCCGCCGCCCACGACAGCGGGACGCAGGCGGCGATGATGGCACCGACCGAGGTCCTGGCCCTGCAGTATGCCGACAGGCTCGGGCCGCTCCTCGACGCTGCGGGCGTCCCCTGGGCGCTCCTGACCTCCTCGACGAAGGCCTCCGAGCGCGCACGGACGCTCGACGCCCTTGCGGACGGGACGGTCGGCGTGCTGTTCGGCACCCATGCGCTCATCGAGCCCGAGGTCGTCTTTTGCGACCTCTCGCTTGCCGTCATCGACGAGCAGCACCGCTTCGGCGTCGCCCAGCGCCAGGCCCTGTGCGCAAAGGGCGAGGGCAGCGACCTCCTCTCCATGACGGCCACCCCCATACCGCGCTCGCTCGCGCTGACCCTCTACGGCGACATGGAGACCTCGTTTCTCAGGAGCAGGCCGAACGAGGGCGTGCGGACCGTCACCATGGTCATCGGCAAGGGGGAGCGCCGCGTGGCCTACGAGGCGGTGCGCGAGGCGCTGGGACGCAAGGAGCAGGCCTACATCGTCTGTCCGCTCATCTCCGTCCCCGAGCCGGCCGCACAGGACGCCGCAGACGGGGGGCGCGGCGGCACGGAGGCGCGGGGGCGGGGCGCGGGCCCTGCGTCCCACGCCGCCGATGCGGACGGGGAGGGGGAGGAGGACGGGCCCGAGCTCATCACCGAGTTCTCCGAGGAGCAGGACGAGGGGCATATCCAGGCCGCCGAGCAGGAGGTCCGCTTCCTGCGGGCGAAGGTGTTCCCCGGGCACAGCATCGGCCTCATGACGAGCAGGCTCACGGGCGCCGAGAAGCGCAGGGTGATGGACGAGTTCCGTGCGGGCGGCATCGAGGTCCTCGTTTCGACGACGGTGGTGGAGGTCGGCGTCGACGTCCCCAACGCGACCGTCATGGTCATCGAGGACGCCGACCGCTTCGGCCTCTCGCAGCTCCACCAGCTCAGGGGGCGCGTCGGCAGGGGAGGGCGCGACGGGCAGGTCTTCCTCGTCTCGGGCGCGCACGGCGAGGACGCCCGCAGGCGCCTGGCCATCATGGAACGCTCCTCGGACGGCCTCAAACTCGCCGAGCACGACCTCATGCTCAGGCGCGAGGGCGACATCCTGGGGCGCCGCCAGCATGGCAGGGCGCCCTTGAAGCTCGTCAACGTCATGCGCGACGCCGAGCTCATCGCACAGGCGCACCGGGAGGCCCAAGGGCTCCTGGCGGACGACCCGCTCCTCCAGGACGCCGCGCACCGCCATCTCGCCTCCGAGCTTGTGCTCCTGTACGGGGATGAGGACGGGGACGACGGAGGAGAGGGGCGAGGGCGCGGCGGGCCTGCTGCGGCGGGCGGCGACACGGCGAAGGAGGACGCCCCATGAGGATCGTCGCCGGGCGCTACAAGGGCCGCCTGCTCCGGGCGGCCCCCGGCACGACGACCCGTCCCACGACGGACCGCGTGCGCGAGGCGTGGGCGAGCACCCTCGGCTCGCTCTGCACCGAGGGCTTCGCGGGCGCATCCGTGCTCGACGCCTTCGCAGGCAGCGGCGCCCTTGGGCTGGAGGCACTTTCCCGGGGGGCATCCTCGGTGCTGTTCTGCGAACGCGACCGCCGTGCGCTGGATGCGCTCGACGCGAACAGGGCATCGCTCGAGGGCGCGGAGGAGGAAAGCTCGGTGCTCGCGCTCGACGTCTTCTCGCCCAAGGCCGTCGGGCCGCTGCGGCGGTCGGGCCCCTACGACCTGGTCCTCCTCGACCCTCCGTATGCATGCCATGCAGGGAAGCTGCAGGGCCTGCTGCACAGCCTCGCCGTGACAGGCGCACTGAGGACAGGCGCGCTCGTCACCTACGAGCACCTGGCCGCTGCGGGCACGCCGCTCGACGGCGCCGTGCTCTGTGCGGCCTGTTCCCCTGCAAGCCTCCACATGGTATCCTGCAAGACCTATGGCACGACCCAGATAGACTATCTTCGCTATCGGTGACCATACGGCACAAGCCGCATCCTGCAGCGGCGCGGACGCCTTCCGGGACACGGAGGGCGGCTTCGGCAGTGCGGGACGCTCGGCAGGCGACACGCAAGGCCCCTGAGAGAGGGCCTGTAAGGAGAAGACATGAGAACAGCCCTCATCCCAGGGACCTACGACCCCGTCACCCTCGGGCACAGGGACGTCATCGTGCGCGCGGCACAGATATTCGACTCCGTTGTCGTCGCCGTCGCCGCGTCCCCCAAAAAAGGGGCCGGGCCCCTTTTCACGCTGGCAGAGCGCGTCTCGTTCGTCGAGGACGCCGTGTCCGACCTCCCCAACGTCCGGGTGCGCCCCTTCACGTCCCTCCTTGTCGACTTCGCGGTCGAGGTCGGGGCAAGCGCCATCGTCAAGGGGCTGCGGGCCATGACGGACTTCGAGTCCGAGTTCCAGCAGGCCTCCTTGAACTACCGCCTCAACCCCGAGCTCGAGACCCTCTTCATAATGGCGAGCCCCGAGCACATGTACCTCAGCTCCTCCGCCATCAGGGAGATTGCCAGCATGCGGGGCAACGTGCACCCGTGGGTGACCCCCCGCGTCGAAGCCGCGCTCGTCGGGCACTTCTCCTCGTAAGGCATCCCCTGCCGCCCCGGATACAGGGATGCGAACGTCGTCTGGCGTGTCCCGTTCGGGGACACGGGCGGCCGAAAGCGGCCAAAAGCGGCAAATCGGCGATATATGTCGATAAATTCGGGGAAATTCGGGGATAATTTGCGAATCCTGAAAAGTTTTTCAGAATGTTTGGTAACAATATGGTAAACTCTCCTACTGAGCCAAAAAGGCTCATAGGGTGTGGCGTGTATTTCTTGGTTGTAAATCGCGTCATTGGTGTGTGCCTCGCGGGGCAGAAAGAAAGGCAAGACATGGCTGAAGGTAAAGTTAAGTGGTTCAATCAGGACAAGGGATATGGGTTCATATCGCGTGAGGACGGGGACGACCTGTTCGTCCACTACTCCGAGATCCAGGGTGACGGCTTCAAGACCTTGGACGAGGACGCGCACGTCGAATTCGATATCACGGCCGGCCAGAACGGGAAGCTTCAAGCGAGCAACGTCCGCAAGGTCTAGCCCGGCCCCGCGATCGACCATAGAGGAGAAGGAAAAGGCGATCCTTGGATCGCCTTTTTTGTGTTGCGCCTTGCACCTGTGCCCTGCGTCAGGTTCGCCGGGCACTTCTCCCGAACAGCGCCCCCGACGCGGCCCTATGACCGCATGCGAGGGCACACATGCTCAGATGCTCAGGCAGCGGCACCCGGAAGGTCGTCGATGTAGACGACCGGCTTGATGAGGTCGGGGGTCTTGCTGTCCATGAGCTTCAGCGCGTCCTCCATCTTCTCGAAGCCCCTGAAGGTATGCGAGATGATCTTCGAGGAGTCGAAGCCGCGGTAGCGGATGACGTCCATCAGTTTCTGTATGCGCACCGCGCCGCCCGGGCAGAAGCCGGAGCGGATGTCCTTGTTCACCATGCCGAGCCCCCATGCCAGCGTGGGGAACGCGAGCGTGTCTGCGGCGTCGAAGTAGTTGACCGAGGCGACCGTGCCCATCTCCCGGGTCATGGCGAGCGCCTGCGCAAGGATGTCCTTGCCGCCGCCCGCGATGATGACCTTGTCCGCGCCGCCGCCCGTCAGCTCGCGCACCTGCTCGACGACGTCCCCCTCCTTGTAGCTCACGATGTCGGTGGCACCGTACTCGCGCGCGACCTTCACGCAGTTGGGACGCGTGCCGATTCCGATGAGCCGCCCTGCTCCCCGCAACGCCGCCCCGCCGACGGCCATGAGCCCGACGGGTCCTATGCCGATGACGACGACGGTGTCGCCGTAGCGCACGTCGGCCATCTCGACGCCGTAGAAGCCCGTGGACATCATGTCGACGGTCATGAGCGCCTGCTCGGGCGTGACCCCTTCCGCAAGGTGCGTGAGGTTGGCGTCCGCGTGGATGACATGGAAGAACTCCGCCATGACCCCGTCCTCGCTGCTGATGAACTTGAAGCTCCCAAAGGGCCGCCTGTCGTGGGAGAAGCTCTTGCCGTGCTGTATGCCGAGCCCCAGCCAGTCAGGGGTCACGCAGGGGACGACGACGAAGTCGCCCGGCTTGAAGCCCTTGACCTCCGCACCGACCTCGACGACGGTGCCGACCGCCTCGTGCCCGAGTATCATGTTCTCCTTGGGCCCCGAGCCGCCATGCAGGGAATGGGTGTCCGAGCTGCACGGCGCGACGATGCGCGGAGTGACGATGGCATCGTAGGGGCCGCAACCGGGCCGCTCCTTCTCCAGCCATCCGGGATTGTTGACACTGAACATACCGTAGCCTCGCATAGGGGCCTCCTTATCGGTCATCGTTTTCATTGCCGCATGCCGCTTGTGGCACACACCCCGATTGTACGGGAGGAACGGGGCGGCCCGCGAGTGCAATCCGTCGCAGCACGGCAGACGGTACGAAGAAGGGCAACAAAAACTCCACTGTCATTCCGAGCGGAGGGGCGAAGCCCCGCAGTCGAGGAATCTTCGGGTTCGAGCGCCCGGAAAACGCACCGCGTTTTCAGCGAGGACGGGCCGACAGGCCCATGGAGAGCGGAGCAGCCGACTACACGCAGAAGGGTCTCCCACTCGTAGTGAGGCGCGAACAGTAACGAGAGGGGCGGGGCAAGAGAAGGGCAGCGGCTATCCCGGTGCCGCCGTGGCGCTCTCGTGGTACCATGTCTCCCATGACTCACACCCTCCTGCACATCTGCTGTGCCCCGTGCTCCACGGTGCCCCTGGCTGCTCTCCTCGCCGAGGGCACCCCCGTCTTCGCCCTATTTGAGAACTCCAACATCCATCCTGCCGAGGAGCACGAGCGCCGATGGGCAACCTTCGCCTCTTTCGCCGAGAACCTCGGCATCGGATACGCGCAGGGCGCCTACGACCCCGACGCTTGGGACGCCGCCGTCGGCACTCACGCAGGCGTCTACCCCCTGCGGGAGGGTGACCCCGCCCTCGCCGAGATGCGCGCGCTGCGCCTCAAGCGCTGCCGCGCCTGCTACGCCTTCCGCTTCGAGCGCCTTGCCGCCTATGCCGCCGCCCACGGCTTCGACGCGGTGGCGACGACCCTCAGCATCAGCCCCTACCAGTTCACCGCGCTCATGGCCGCAGAGCTTGCGGCCGCCGCCGCGCGCCACGGCATCGCAAGCGCCTTCAACGACTACCGCGCGAGCTACCCCGAGTCGGTCCGCCGCTCCCGCAGCCTGGGGATGTACCGCCAGAACCACTGCGGCTGCCGCTACTCGGCGGAAGAGGCCGCCCTCGAGCGCGCCGCGCGGAAGGCCTCGCGAAAGGCCGGACGCGAGACCCCACGAGAGGCCGTGCAGGAAGGGAGGGGGGCATGAGTGCCCGCCCCGACCGCCCCTTCGCCTTCACCGTCGAGGCGACCGACCCCTCAAGCAGCGCACGGGCCTGCCGCCTCGACACCCCTCACGGCCCCATCGAGACACCGGTCTTCATGCCCGTGGGCACGCGTGCGACCGTCAAGGGGCTCCTGCCTCCTCAGCTGAAGGACCTCGGAGCGCAGGTGCTGCTCGCCAACGCCTACCACCTCTACCTGCGGCCCGGCGGCGCCCTCGTCGAGCAGGCCGGCGGCCTCCACCGCCTCATGGGCTGGGACAGGCCCCTGTTGACGGACTCGGGCGGCTTCCAGGTCTTCAGCCTCGCCGACACCTTCAGGGCCGACGACGAGGGCGCGTCCTTCACGAGCATCATAGACGGCAGCGCCCACCGCTGGTCCCCCGAGGACAACATGCGCCTCCAGAACCAGCTGGGGGCCGACATCGTCATGCAGCTCGACCAGTGCACCCCCTACCCCTGCGAGAAGGACGCGGTCGCCGTCGCCGTTGAGCGCAGCGCGGCCTGGGCCCTGCGCTGCCGCCAGGCGCAGCGCAACCCCGCGCAGGCGCTCTTCGCCATCGTGCAGGGCGGCGTCTTCGGCGACCTGCGCCAACGCAGCGTCGGGCGCCTGCGGGAGATAGACGCAGGCGTCCAGCGCTTCGAGGGCTTCGGCATCGGCGGCTACTCGGTGGGGGAGCCCCACGGCCTCATGTTCGAGACCCTGGGCGACGTCGCCGCCGCGCTCCCCGCCGACCGCCCCCGCTACCTCATGGGCGTCGGCAACCCCTCGACCCTGCTCACAGCCGTCGCCCAAGGCGTCGACATGTTCGACTGCGTGCTGCCGACAAGGACGGCGCGCACGGGCACGGCCTTCACGAGCGAGGGCAGACTCAACCTCCGCAACGCCCGCTTCGCCTCAGACCTGGCCCCCCTCGACCCCTCCTGCACCTGCCCCGCCTGCACGACCTACACCCGCGCCTACCTCCGCCACCTCGTCCTCTCCAAGGAGATGCTCGCCCCCATCCTCCTCTCCCTCCACAACCTCCACTTCCTCATTGCCCTCATGCGCCGCGCCCGCCAGTCCGTCCTCGAGGGCACCTACGCCGCCTTCCTCGAGGCGTGGCGCTCCTCTGCGGCGGCAGCCGACTTCTAAGGCGCGGCGGAGCCGCAGCGCATTCTTCATTGCAGCCCCCCCATTACCATGTTTCCTAAGCCGAAACCTTGCGCACGGCTGTGGAAAACCAAGCCGAAGGGTTGATTCGGTTTTCCACAGCAGCCGTGTGGGCGTGACCTTTGCCGTGTTGTGG
>JAISGJ010000228.1 GCA_031263105.1 Coriobacteriales bacterium | reverse complement strand
CCACAACACGGCAAAGGTCACGCCCACACGGCTGCTGTGGAAAACCGAATCAACCCTTCGGCTTGGTTTTCCACAGCCGTGCGCAAGGTTTCGGCTTAGGAAACATGGTAATGGGGGGGGGGGGGGCCGCGCGTAGAGAAGAAAATGCCTTGGCGCCCGGGGCGCACGGGGGCAATCGGCACTTCCCTGGGGTACAATGGGTACGGGTTGATTCACAGGGTCTTACGACAGGATGTCAGGGAGGACATATGGAGAACGTGCGCACGATACTGCCGGACAACACGCAGGATCTGTTCGACAGCGCGATAGGCAGGGTCGCACCGGGCACGCTCCTGCGCGAGGCGCTCGACATGATCATCTCCGCCCAGAACGGCGCGCTTATCTGCATCGGGGACGTGAAGGCCGTCCTCACCATCGGCGACGGCGGCTTCAGGATCGACGCCCCCTTCACCCCGCAGCGCCTGTTCGAGCTCTCCAAGATGGACGGCGCCATCGTGCTGTCCGACGACGGGGAGCAGATCGTATGCGCGAACTTCCATCTGAACCCCGACCCGACCATCGTCACCCAGGAGACGGGGATGCGGCACCGCTCGGCGGCGCGCACGAGCGCCCAGACCGAGTCCATCGTCATAGCCATCTCCAAGCGGCGCACCCAGACGACCATCTACCGCCATGGGCAGGCGCTCACGCTCGACCCGGACGACATCCTGCTCTCCAAGAGCAACCAGGGCATCCTCGCGCTGCAGAACGCGAAGAACAACCTCGAGAAGGCCGTCATACGGCAGAGCTTCATCGAGCTCGACGACTTGGTGACCGTCGTCGACGTCTCCGACGTGCTGACCCGTTTCGTGAACCTCGTCAGGCTTGCCGCGCACACCGAGCGCTTCATCAACTACCTGGGCAACAACAGCGGCCTCCTCCGCAACCAGCTCGACGAGATCATGCACGGCGTGACCGAGTCCTTCCTCCTCACGGTGCGCGACTATGCAGGCACCTCCTCCGCGAAGGACGCGAAGCGGATAGCCCGTGCGCTCCTCAACACGCCTGCCGACGAGCTGGACGGCCAGAGCATCATGTACGCCCTGGGGTTCAGCGAGCCCATGGCAGACGAGCTTCACCTCCATCCACGGGGCTTCAGGGTCATGTCCCGTATCTCCATGCTCGACGAGGCCGCCACGGCACGTATCATTGACGAGTACGGGTCGCTCGCCGCTCTGGTGAACGACTCCAAGGGCGGCTTCGACCGCCTGGACAACGCGGGCATCAACAACGCCCGTGCCATCGCCGCAAGCTTCCGCCAGCTGCGCAGCACCCTGTGAGTCGCAGGCTGGCGTGCGGGACGACATGAGGAGAGGACCGAGGTGACCCGCATCGAAGGCAGCAGGGACAAGGAAGGGGCGGGCCAGGGCGTCGTCACCCGGCGGCTCGACCCTATCCACGGCCCCTCGGTCCTTGCGGCCCCCGAGTTCCTCCTCGACAAGGAGAGCCTCGACCTGCTGACGGCACCGGTCGCAGCGATCAGGGGGAAGCTCTCCCATAACCCGCACACGGCGGCCGTGATACTCGCCGGCGGCACCGGGGAGCGCTTCGGCCGTATCGGCGGCAAGCAGACGCTCGAGCTCCAGGGCAAGCCCGTCCTCACCTGGAGCGCCGAGGCCTTCGACGCGGTCTCCGACGTGGGCCTGATCGTCATCGTCGCGCCCGAGGAGCGTATGGACGAGTACTGCCGCGAGGCGATAGACGGCTTCCCCTTCGTCACGCCGGTGCTCATGGCACCGGCCGGCGTGCTCCGCCAGGAGTCCTCGTTCTCCGGCATCAGCAGGGTTCCTTCGACCTATGAGTTCATCGCCATCCATGACGCAGCGCGCCCGCTCGTGACCCCCGAGCTTATCGGCCACACGCTCTCGGCGGTCCGTGGCAACCTCGATGCCGACGGGGCGGTCGTGGGCTACCCGGCCATCGACACGCTCAAGATCGTCAGCGACGAGGGCATCATCGGCACGCCGGACCGCAGCGCGTTCTGGGTCGCGCAGACCCCGCAGGCCTTCCGCAGCGACGTCCTGCGCGAGGCGCACGCGACGGCCCTTGCGGAGGGCTTCGTCGGCACCGACGACTCCTCGCTGGTGGAGCGCATCGGCGGCAGGGTCCTTCTGGTGCAGGGGCCGCGCAACAACATCAAGATAACCGTCCCCGAGGACCGCCTCGCCATCGAGGCGGGCCTGGGCATGTGGCTCCAGGAGCGCGTATGAGCGCCCCTTTGCTGCGCATAGGGCTCGGCTACGACGTCCATGCCTTCGCCGAGCCGCAGGCGGCCCGTCCGCTCGTCCTCGGCGGCGTCGTCCTTCCCTTTGCGCGCGGGCTGCTCGGCCACTCGGACGCCGACGTGCTGGTCCATGCCGTCGCGGACGCCCTGCTCGGCGCCCTTCGCGACGGGGACATCGGCACGCACTTCCCAGACACCGACCCCGCCTATGCGGGCATGGACTCGCTCGTGATGCTGGAGCGCGTGGGGGCGATGGTGCGCGCCCAGGGCTTCTCCGTCCTCGACATCGACACCGTGGTCGTCGCGCAGGCGCCGAAGGTGGCGCCGTACCGCGACGAGATGCGCGCGAACCTAGCACGTGCGTTGGCGGTCGGGGTCGAGCGTGTGGGCATCAAGGCGACCACCACCGAGCAGCTGGGCTTCGAGGGGCGCGGCGAGGGGATGGCCGCTTCGGCGGTCGCCCTGCTCGAGCGTCCCGGGGGAGACGGCGGCCGTCCCCCCGAGGGCTGCGCGTGTTGATGCCCGGCAGGACCGGGCCCCATGGCGGCGGGCAGGGCGCCCCCGCGTTTTCCGTATCGACAGCGTATGACCGTTCGACGGGCGGGACGTCCCGTCCGTCCGGTTTGGAGAGAGCACCATGTTCAAGAGACTACGTGAGGACATACAGGCGGTAAAGGAGCGCGACCCCGCCGCGACCTCGAGCATCGCCATCTTCCTCTGCTATCCCGGCGTGCAGGCGGTATGTGCGCACCGCATCGAGAACTGGCTCTGGCGTCACGGCAGGCGCGGCCTCGCGCGCTTCCTGAGCCAGGCGACCCGCTTCTTCACCGGCATCGAGATCCATCCCGGCGCCGTGCTCGGCCATCGCGTGTTCATCGACCACGGCATGGGGGTCATCATCGGCGAGACCGCCGTGGTGGACGACGACGTGACCCTGTACCAGGGCGTGACCCTCGGCGGCACGGGCAAGGACCAAGGGAAGCGCCATCCCAACATCGGGCACGACGCGATCGTGGGGGTGGGGGCGGCAGTGCTTGGGAACATCACTGTCGGCGCGCACTCGAAGGTCGGGGGCGGCGCCGTCGTGGTGGACAACGTCCCCGAGCACTGCACGGTGGTGGGCATCCCCGGGCGTATCGTCGCCCAGAAGGGCATGCGCATCTGCCCCGCCGACCCCTACCGGCGCGAGCTTCTGCCCGACCCCTTCGAGGCGCAGGTGGAGGCGCTCCATCAGAGGGTCGCCCACTTGGAGGCGCACCTGCACCTGCCGACCCCCAACTGGCAGGGGAGGGGCACCGAGGTCTTCGACCTGTCGGACGACCTGTTCATCTTCGGTGGAGGTATCTAGTGAGAGACGCGACACGCACCATCCGGCTGTACAACACCCTCTCCCGCCGCAAGGAGGAGCTCGTTCCCCGCGAGCCGGGCAGAGTTGGCTTCTACCTCTGCGGGCCGACGGTCTACAACCACATCCACATCGGCAACGCGCGCACCTTCCTGAGCTTCGACGTGATCCGCCGCTACCTCGAATACGCAGGTTACGAGGTCACCTTCGTGCAGAACGTCACCGATGTGGACGACAAGATCATCAACCGTGCGCAGGAGGAGGGGCGCAGCGCCGCCGAGGTCGCCGCCGAGTACACGGACGCCTTCGTCGGGGCCATGCATGCCCTCGGTGTGGCCGACCCCACCGTCCGCCCTCGGGCGACGGAGGAGATACCGGCGATGGTCGCCCTCATCGCCTGCCTCGTCGAGGGAGGGCATGCCTACGCGGCGGAAGGCGACGTGTACTTCTCCGTGCGCTCGTTTCCCGCCTACGGCCGGCTGAGCGGCCGTGACATCGAGCAGCTGCGTTCCGGCGCACGCGTCGGGATCGACCCGCGCAAGCACGACCCCCTCGACTTCGCGCTCTGGAAGGCGGCGAAGCCCGGCGAGCCGTCGTGGGACTCGCCCTGGGGCCCCGGCCGTCCCGGCTGGCACATCGAGTGCTCGGCGATGAGCGGCACCTACCTTGGATGCCCCTTCGACATCCATGCGGGCGGCGACGACCTCGTCTTCCCGCACCACGAGAACGAGATCGCCCAGTCCGAGGCCTGCTGCGGCACGGTCTTCGCGAACTACTGGCTCCATGGCGGCATGCTCACCGTCGACCGCGAGAAGATGTCCAAGTCGGAGGGCAACTTCCTGTTGCTCAAGGACGTGCTCGCCCGGGTGCGCCCCCAGGCGCTGCGCCTGCTCATGCTCCAGACGCACTACCGCTCGCCCTTCGACTACTCCGCCGAGCGCCTCCAGGAGGCGACGGCTTCGCTCGAACGTGTCGAGGGCGCCCTGCGCAACCTCGGTTGGGCCCTGGAGACCTTCGCGGAGGTGGCGATTGCGCCCAACGAGCTGGGGGACCGCTCCGTCTCATGGACGGCCGACCTGCTGAACAGGATCGAGGCGGCGCGCGCGCGCTTCGAGGAGTCCATGGACGACGACTTCAACACGGCGGGCGCCATAGCGGCCGTCTTCGGGCTTGTGACCGCCGGCAACTCGAGCGTCGCAGACGGCATCTTCGGGCAGACCCACTGGCGTGCCGTCGCCGAGGCGCGCGACACGATGGTCGAGCTCCTCGGCGTGCTGGGCATCGAGCTGGGCACCGGGCAGGGCGAAGACGAGGAGGGGGAGGGGGACGGCCCCCCGCCGCCCGAGGTGGTGCCGCTTGCCGCCGCACTTGCGGGCTACGGGGGAGACGACGCCTCCGACGCCCTCGACGTGCTGCTCGCCCTGCGCGAGGAGGCACGCGCCGGGAAGGACTGGGCCCTGGCCGACGCGGTGCGCGACGGCCTGGCCGCGCAGGGGCTGGCCCTGGAGGACACCCCGTTCGGCCCCAGGGTCGTGAGGAGCTGACATGTCCGAATGGCGGGAACGCACGGAGGCCTTCGCGGAGGAGCCCTACCGGCACGAGTACGCGACGCTGCACGACCTCATCGCCTTGGCGCGCGGCAAGGAGGACGCGCTCGTCGTCGCGCTCGACCACATCACCGACGTCGGCAACCTGGGGGCCGTGCTGCGCAGCGCCGAGGTCGTGGGGGCGACCGGCGTGCTCGTCCCCGGCAAGCGTGCCGCCCCTGTGAACGAGGCGGCCTTTCGCGCATCGGCCGGCGCGGTCGAGCATCTCAAGGTCGCACGCGAGGCCAACCTCGTGAGCGCGCTCAAGCGGCTCAAGGAGGAGGGCTTCTGGATAGCGGGGGCCTGCGAGCGCGCGCGCCAGGACATATGGCATGCGCCGCTGGAAGGCCGCATCGTGCTCGTGATGGGTTCGGAGGACACCGGCCTTTCGCGCCTTGTGCGCGAGACCTGCGACTTCGAGGTCAGGCTGCCCCAGCGTGGCCTCACGCAGTCGCTCAACGTGGCCCAGGCGTTCACGGCCATAGCCTACGAGTGGCTCCGCAGGGCCAGCGGTGCGCCATGAGGCTGCTTCTGGTCGATGGGTACAACGTGCTGCGGAGCGGGAGCGCCTACGCGCATCTAACAGAGGGGGTCCCCGACCACACCCACGACGCTTTCAACGTCGCACGTCAGGCGCTCGTGACCGACGTGGCGACCTTCGCGGGGCGCGAGTACGAGGCGACGGTCGTCTTCGACGGGGGAGGCAACCCGCACTCGACCGGGGAGGCGCGGAAGGTCGCCGGCATACAGGTGGTCTTCTCGTCGGCCGGCGTCTCGGCGGACAGCGTCATCGAGGAGCTGGCACGGGCCGCCGCAGGCCAGGGCAGGGAGGTGCTGGTCGTCACCTCGGATGCCGCGACGCAATGGACGGTGCTGGGCAGGAAGGTGACCCGCATGTCTGCGGCAGGCTTCGCCGAGGAGATGCAGGGCATCCGCCGCGACATCGAGGAGGCGGTCTGCGAGCAGGCGGGCAAGCGCACCTTGGCCGGCCGTCTCGACGAGGACGTCCGTGCGGCCCTCGAGCGCATGGCGCGTGGCGGAAAAGGGTGACGGCGCTTCCCTGGGGAAGCGCCGACGGGCGGCGATGCGGCCGAACGGTCTACTAGTCGATGACCGCCGGCTGGTTGCTGCTGTCGACGAAGGGCACCTCGCCGCCCACGAACTTCTCCCGCACCCCGGCCCATTGGTCCTCGATGGTTATGACGTAGGAGACGCCGTCGATCATGTCCGTCGTGGAAGGCACCTGCCCGGTATAGATGTCGGCATCGGCGCTCATGCCCCGGAAGCTGCCGACGAGGCCGACGAGGTCGGTCACCTTGAGGTCGGTGCCGACGCTCGTGGTCAGGGAGCCCACGAGCGAGGGGATCTCGGTGGGGGACGCCTGCATCACCTGGCTCGCGACCGCCTTGAGGAGTATGCGCTGGTTTGCGGCACGCTGGAAGTCCCCCAGCCCGTACTCCATCCTGCAGCGGGCGAAGGCCAGCGCCTGGGTGCCGTTGAGCGTCTGCACCCCGGGCTGGAGCTCGATGCCGTCGAACTCCGTGTAGAGGGGGACGTCGACCGTGACGCCTCCCAGGGCATCGACGATCCCCGAGAAGCCTGCGAAGTCTATGAGCGCGACGTGCGCTATCTCCACTCCGACGAAGCCAGAGACCGCCTTCACAGCGCCCGCAGGCCCTTCGTAGGCCATTGCCGCGTTTATCTTCTGTGTCCCGTAGCCTTCGAGCTCGACCTTGGTGTCGCGGGGGATGGAGAGGATGGAGACGCGCTTGTTGCCGGGGTCGAGGCGGCACAGCATGATGGTGTCCGAGCGCGACGCCGTCTCGCCCTCGCGTGCGTCCGAGCCGAGGACGAGGACGTAGTAGGGGTCCGTCGGGCTGGCCGGCTGCTGTGCGAGCACCCCCTTGAGGTCCTTCATGGCCAGGTCGTCGAGCGCCATGTTCTTGTCAAGGGAGCCCAGGTAGGAGAACAGGGCGATGGCGGCGACCAGCAGGATCGCGACGGGGACGCCTGCGCCGATGGCGACCTTCTGCCATCTCTTGAGGCGCTTCTTCTTCTTCCTGCCGTCCGACGGCGCGGCCCCGTGGCCGCCCGCCCCGTCAGGGCCCCTGCTGTGGGCGCCGCCCGCTGTGCCGTGTCTGCCGGAGGCAGAGGCAGGGCCCCCGTCCCTGTGCAGGTCTCCGCGTTCGTATCCCATGTCGAACCTCCGAGTTCCAGCTGCGTCGTCGCCCGTCCTGGGCCCCACAGCTTACGAGAAATCGCTTTCACAGCCTCCCATGATAGCCGAAAGCGCCCCCGCCTGTCCCTCGTCCGCCCTTGGGCGCGGCGTGCGTTACCCCTGTGTTGCCGTCCTGTTTTCTCCCCTTCCCGTCCGTTCGCTCCCGCCCCGGTGGCCCGGCACAGTTACAGTTCACACCCCCACTGTCATTCCGAGCCCTGCCGAGGAATCTTTGGGTCCGAGCGCCCGTAAAACGCATCGCGTTTTCAGCGAGGACGGGCCGGCAGGCCCACGGATCACGCAGTGTCCAACGGCAGGTCGCAGGGCCCTTCGGCCTGCGGTCGACCGCTTGCGCGGTCGAGGATCCCTCGGCAGGCTCGGGATGACAGTGGGGTGTGAACAGTGGCCCGGCACACAAGTTTCGACCGTCAATATGAGAGGTGTCTTGCCAAAACGGGGTAGGAACGCTTACAATCAACAGCGTCATTATCCCAGACAAAAGGAGTTAGTATGGCTTTGCCACAACTGTCAGACGAAGCACGTAAGGAAGCACTGAAGAAAGCGGCTGCTGCAAGGAGCGCCCGTGCGGCACTCAGGGCCAAGGTCAAGAGCGGCGAGCTTTCGTTCGCCGACGTCCTTGCCAAGGCCGGCGACCCTGTCGTCGACAAGATCAAGGTCGTCACCCTCATCGAGTCCTTGCCTGGTTACGGGAAGGCAAAGGCGGCAAAGCTGCTTGCAGACCTCGACATATCCGACACCCGCAGGGTCAAGGGCCTGGGAGAGAAACAGAAGGCGGCTCTGCTCGAGCGACTGGGATAAAGGCCTGTGACCGGAAACCTCTACGTTGTTTCCGGGCCGTCAGGGGCTGGCAAGGGGACGTTGCTGGGCTTGGTGCTGCAAAGGCTCGGCCCGGTCTGGCTCTCGGTTTCTGCCACAACCCGCTCTCCTCGCAAAGGCGAGGTCGAAGGGGTGGAGTATTTCTTCCTGAGCAACGAAGAGTTCGACGCGCTGATCGCTGTGGACGGGCTGCTCGAATGGGCTACCGTCCACGGCGAGCGTTATGGGACCATCCGCAAGGAGGTCGAGCATCGTCTCGGCCAAGGCATCGACGTGATCCTGGAGATAGACCCGCAGGGTGCCTTCCAGGTACGCTCGAAGCTCCCCCAGGCTGTCCTGATCTTCATTGCGCCTCCTTCGCTCGATGCCCTTGAACAGCGTCTGCGCATCCGTGCGACCGAGGACGAGGCGTCCATTCGGCGCAGGATGGCCACTGCCGACGTGGAAATGGGGCTCCGCGACCGCTATCAGGCCGTCATCGTCAACGACGTGTTGGAGGATGCGGCCGAGGAACTGTACCGTTATATCTCAGGCAGGGCCTGAAGCCCGTGTGCCCTGTAGTGTTAGTGAGGAACCACCATGTCTTTGATGCAGCCGCCCGTCGATGAACTCCTCGAGAAGACGAACAATGACAAGTACCTGCTCTGCTCCGTTGCGGCGGAGCGCGCACGGGACATCAACGATATGATGCGCGGCCAACGCGACCGTGCCATCGCCTTGCAGTCCGCCACGCAGATAGCGCAGCTTGCCGGCCGCAAGCCGCTCTCGCTTGCCATGGAGGAGATCTACCGCAACGAAGTGGGCTTCGACCCCCAGCAGTTCGGAACCGATGAGTCTTGAGCCCCTTGGGCCCTCTGAGCCCCCGTGCCCCCGTGAGGGCCAGGAGGGGCGTGAGGCCTGCGAGGGAGAGGCCGCGGACGCGGATGCGGGGTTCCGCTTCGTCTGCCTCGTCCACTATCACGAGGTCGGGCTCAAGGGCAGGAACCGTCCGAGCTTCGAACGCAAGCTCAAACAGAACGTCGAAGGACGCCTGGCCTCCCTTGCGGACGTGCGGGTCTCCCGGGTGTCGGGAAGGCTGCTCGTCTCGGCAAGGAGCTGGCCCGACGCGCTCAAGGCTGCCGACATGCTTGTCCAGGTGCCGGGCATCGTCCGCCTTTCCTGCGGGATAAGGGCGGCGCAGCGCCTCGAGGACGTCTGTCGGGCCTCCCTCTGGGTGCTTGCGCAGGCCGAGCCCTTCGGCACCTTCAAGGTCGATGCGCGGCGCGCGAACACGGACTTTCCCCTCGACAGCATGCAGCTCAACCAGCGTATCGGCGCGTGGCTCTGCGAGCGGCTCCCCGAGAAGGGCGTCAGGATGCGCGGCCCCGACGCGCACCTGCATGTCGAGATGGTGGAAGGCTCGGCCTTCGTCTACGTCCATACCCGCAAGGCGGTCGGCGGGCTGCCGGTCGGCACGGCAGGCAGCGTCGTCTGCCTCCTTTCTGCGGGCTTCGACTCGCCGGTGGCCGCATGGCGCATGATGAGGCGCGGTGCGAGCGTGACGGCCCTGCACTTCTCCGGTCGTCCCGAGACCGCCGACGCCTCGGAGCACCTGGTGAGGGACATACTCGAGGTGCTCCGGCCCTTGGGGGGCGTCGAACGGCTGTGCGTCGTCGCGTTCGGCGGCTATCAGCGCGAGATTGCGGAGAGGGTGCCCCCTGCCTTGCGCGTGATACTCTACCGCCGCCTGATGCTCGCCGTCGCGAACCGCATCGCCGAGCGCTGGCGGGCCAAGGCGCTCGTCACCGGCGAGTCGCTCGGGCAGGTCGCGTCCCAGACCCTCGACAACATCCGTGCCACAGGCGCCGTCGCCGCCTACCCTGTGCTGCGCCCCCTCATCGGGATGGACAAGCAGGAGATCATCGACGAGGCGCGGCTGCTGGGCACCTACGGCATCTCGTCCGTGGCCCATGAGGACTGCTGCACGCTCTTCATGCCGCGCAACCCCGAGACCCACGCGAGGCCCTCCCAAGTCGACGCGGTATGGGCCGGGCTTCCCATCGACGCCTGGCTCGACCGGATCCTCGCCGACGTCGAAGTGCTGCCGTTCGACCGGTAGCCCCCCCCCCCCCCCCCTTCTTTAGATGTTCCGTCATATGGATCCTGCCACACGGTGGCAGGATTGGGTCGGCTCTGGGTCGGCTTTGGGTCGGCTCCCGGTCATCGAACGCAGGGTGGCGGGTCAGGGCCGCCTGCTACCATGGAGGCATCCGTAGGGAAGCCGACCGCAGGGAGCAGCCATGAAGGGATGCACGGACTACACCGACGAGGCGACGCGTTGGAGGGGCAACGGGGGCGAACGGAGGCGGTCGCGCCTCAAGCTGCTCGTCATAGGGGCCTTGGGGATAGCGGCGGCGCTCGCCGCCTTCACGTTCTGGCCGAGGCAGGGCGAGGAGGGCCTTGTGGTGGCCTCTGCGCAGGAGTCTCCTGCCGCGACGCCCGAAGGCGGCGCCCCCGACGGGCAGGCAGGCGCCCTCGCGGGCCTGCCGGGCAGGCCGGAGGGTGCCCTCGGGTCGGCGCAGGGGGGCCTGGGGGCGACGGCGCAGGCGGGGGATGCGGCAGTGCAGGGGGCAGGGGGAGGGGAGGCGGCATCGGCGGCGAAGGCTGCGGCGGAGGAGCTTACCGTCTATGTCACGGGTGCCGTCGCCGAGCCGGGGGTCTATGTGGTGGGACAGGGCGCGCGCATCAACGATGCCGTCAAGGACGCAGGCGGCCTTTCCCAGGATGCGGCGGCGAACTACGTCAACCTTGCCGCGCCCCTGCAGGACGGGCAGCATGTCCACATCCCCGACCTTGCGCAGGTCGAGTCGGGCGAGGCGACCCTCATAGCGGCAGGCGCCTCCTCGGGAGACCCGCTGCCGCAGGGCCAGGCGGAGGGCCAGGACGCCCCGGAGGCCCAAGGCGGCAGCCTCGTCAACATCAATACGGCCGACAGCGCCGCGCTCGAGTCCTTGCCGGGGATAGGCCCGGCCACCGCGAAGCGCATCATCGACCACCGCGAGAAGAACGGCGCGTTTGCAAGCATCGAGGGCCTTAAGGACGTCTCGGGCATAGGCGAGAAGAAGTACGAGGAGCTTGCGGGCAAGGTCTGTGTCTGATGGCGGATGCCGGTCGGGACGAGGCCCCCGGCCCCGGACCGCCCTTTGACCCAGGGGCAGGCGGAAGCCGGGGTGCGAGGGTCGTCAGGCCGGCCCTCCCCCTGCTCCTGCTCCCTTTGGGCGGCCTGTGGCTCGGCCTGTCCTGTGCCGAGCACCTTACGTTCAGCGGCGTGCGGCCTCCGTTCGGGGCGGTGCTCGCGCTGGGGCTGCTCCTTTTGCTCGGGGGGCTGTCTGCCCTTGTGCGCCTTCGGCGCCTCCGCCGCATCCGTGCGCTGCTCGCCCTGGCCGTCGGCATCGTCTGCGGCCTCTCCTTCGGCACGGCCTTCTGGGTCGCCGAGGAGGCCGGGGCACGGGATGTCGCCGCAGCGATAGCGGAGGCCCCCGACGCCCTCCATACGCTCGTCGTCGTCGAGGACCCCAGGCAGGGGGCGGTCTCCCCCACGTCGCTTGCCGTCCTTGAGGTCGCAGGGGCAGGGCGCACGAAGGTCCGCGTCTTCTGGGACGACGGACAGGACGTCCCCGCCCTCGGGACGCAGCTCGTGGCACGGGTCACGTATAGGCCCTTGGAGCCGACGCAGGCGTTCCTCCACCAAAAGGGCGTCTTCGGCTCCGTCACCCTTGAGGGCCGGCAGGACCGGGGGTTCCCCCGTTCGCCGCTCGGCCTTGTCCATGGGTTCAGGGAGCATAACCGCCGCCTGATCGCCGCATATGAGGGGGAGGGCTCCGCATTGCTCCGTGGGGTCCTGCTCGGCGACACGACCGCGCTCGATGCCGCCGAGGCCGACCGGGCCTTCAAGGTGACGGGCCTCTCCCATCTGATAGCCGTCTCCGGCAGCCATCTCGTCGTCATCGCCCTGCTGATACTGTGGATCCTCAGGCGCCTGGGCGCAAGGCGTTCGGTCGAGGCCGTGCTGGTGAGCCTGCTTCTGGTAGGCTATGTCTTGCTCACCGGCCTGCAGCCCTCGGCGATACGCGCCTGTGTGATGACCCTCATAGCAAGCCTGGCAGGCTTCGTCGGACGGCGCGGGCATGCCCCTTCGGCGCTTGCGGCAGCGGCCGCCGGCATGGTGCTGCTGTATCCTCCGACGGCCTTCTCCGTCGGTTTCTGGCTCTCGGTCTATGCGGTGTTCGGGCTCACCCTCTTCTCCCCGCTCGTCGCGGGCTACCTGAAGTGCCTTGTGGGGCCACGGGCAGGAAGGGAGGGGGCCGCAGGCCCTGGGCCGCAGGCCGCAACGGGCGCCCCACGTCGGCTGGAGCGCTGGCTGGCGCGCGCCCTCCCCCGACGGCTGGCACGCGTCCTGCGGCACCGGACCGGCACGGGTCTGTGGCGACGGACGCCGCCGCGCCTCGGGCGGATGGCGGGGCGGGCGCTCGGCGAGCCCCTTGCGCTCACGGTGACCGCCCAGGCGGCGACCCTGCCGCTCACCGCGCCGCTGTTCGCGACCATCTCCGTGGTCAGCCCCTTTGCGAACCTGCTCGTCACCCCGTTCGTGACGGTGCTCGTCGCCGGCGGCATCGTCGTCCTGTGCGCCATGCCGCTGCTCGGCCCGCTCGGCCCTGTGCTGCTTGCGGCCCTGTGCGCCATAGCCGAGCTCTCGATAGGCCTCGCCTCCCGGTGCGCGCAGCTGCCCTATGCCTGCCTGCCCGTCTCGGTCGGCCTCGTCGCCGCCAACGTCTGCGCCCTGTTGGGCGCAGTGCTCCTCTACCGGCTGTGGCCGCAGCCCTCGGCCCGCCGCTCCCGTATCGCCCTGGGGTCGCTCGCGCTCGTCGCGCTGCTCCTGTTCTCGGCAGGCTTCCTGCCCGTCCGGCCCCAGATGGTGATGCTCGACGTCGGCCAGGGCGATGCGCTGCTCATACGCGAGGGGAGGAGGAACATCCTGATAGACACCGGCCCAAGCGACGCGGCGCTGCTGCGGGCCCTGGCGCGCCAGCGGGTCGGCCGCCTCGATGCGGTCGTCGTCACGCATCTCGACACGGACCACTGCGGCGCACTTGACGCCCTCAGCGGCACCGTTCCCGTCGGCCAGGTGTACTTTGCCGCCGGCCTGCCCGAGGCGCAGGCGTCGGACGAGGCGGTCCAGGTTGCGCAGCGCCTGTGCGGGGAGGAGGGCCTAGGGGAGCTTGCGTGGGGCGACGTGCTCGACCTCGGAGGCATCGGGCTCACCGTGCTGTGGCCCGAGCGCCCCGCACGCGAGGGCGGCAACGAGGAGAGCGTCTGCCTGGCGCTCGGCTTCGATTCCGACGGTGACGGCCGGACGGAGGTGCGGGCGCTCCTGACCGGCGACGCCGAGTCCCCCCAGCTGGACCCCCTGCTTGCGAGAGCGGCCGATGCCCGCTTCGACGTCCTCAAGGTCGGCCACCACGGAAGCAAGGGCGCCGTCAGCGCGGCGCAGCTCGAACGGATGGGCTGTCGGCTTGCCCTCATCAGCGTGGGGGAGGACAACCGCTACAACCACCCCACGCCGGAGACCCTCTCGCTTCTCGAGCAGTCCGGTGCGGCCGTCTATCGCACCGACCTCAACGGCGACATCGTCCTGTGGTTCGAGAGGGGAGGCGTGAGGGTGCGCTGTGATACCATGGACGATGCCGCATGACGCGGCACCGGACAGCGGAAGGTCGGCATGGCGGCATCGAAAAAACCACTCTTGGCGCTCTATCTCCTGAACGGGGACGACAGCCTCAAGCAGGAGAAGCTCCTTGCGCGCCTGCGGCAGCGCATCGCGGACGAGGGCGACCTTGCGATGAACTCGCAGACCCTCTCCGCGAAGGACATCCCCGATGCGGCCTGGCTGCTCAGCACGCTGAACACGGTCCCCTTCGGCTCTCCTGTGCGCCTGGTCGTCGTCAAGGAGGCCGATGCGCTGCCCAAGGCCCTGCAGGAGGCGCTCGTCGGCTACGCTGCGGACCCTGCCCCCACCACGGTGCTGGCACTCGTCGCCAGGAAGCTCTCCGCGAACACCCGCCTGCACAAGGCCGTCCTCGCCTACGACCGGCAGTCCCTTGTCGACTGCAGTTCCAAGAAGGCCTTCGAGCTGCCGGCCCTGATACGGGGCATGGCACGCGGCGAGGGCAGCGACATCACGGTCGGTGCGGCCAACCTGCTCGTCGAGCGCATCGGCACCTCTACGGTCGCCCTTGACACCGAGGTTCGGAAACTGGCCGCCCTCACGAAGGCGGTGGGCGCATCGAGGATAGAGGAGGGCGACGTCACGCGCAACGTCGCGCGGCTCGTGGAGCCGAAGCCCTGGGACCTGACCGATGCGCTGGCGCGGCGCGACGCCTCGCTCTGCCTCAGGCTCGCAGACAGGATGGGCAGCGCCTCGGCGATCGGCCTGTTCGTCCAGTGCGTGACGAGGCTGCGGGAGGTGCTCACTGCGATGTCGCTCACGCAGCGGGGCCTTCCCGTCGCCGCGTCGATGGGCAAGCAGGAGTGGCAGCTCAGGGAAATCATGAAGGCGACGACACGCTACCGTGCAGACGAGCTCGTGGCCCTGCTCTGCCGAGCGCCGGAAATCGAGATGCGGATGAAGTCGGGCGCCGATGCCGACCGGCTCCTGAGGCTTTGGCTCATCGAGGCCTGCACGCAGTCGTAGGCAGCGGCGTCCCCGATGTCCCGCCACGCCCGCAGGGCGGCGGCGCCTGTCCTCTGTTTCGTCAAGCGAGTGGAACCCCGCGATGTCCCGCCACGCCCGCAGGGTGTGGCGTTGCTATGTGACGGAGCCTGCAAGCTTGGCCACGCCGGACTTCCGGTTCGCAGCCTGGTTCTTGTGGATGACGCCCTTGGAGGCCGCCTTGTCGAGCAGGCGGTTCGCTGCCCGTGCCTTGGCCTGGGCAAGCTCGGCATCCCCTGCAGCAACGGCGTCATGGACCGCACGGGTCGCGGTCTTGAGCTCGCTCCTTATCGCGCGGTTGCGCAGGCGTGCCTTCTCGTTCGTCCTGTTGCGCTTCTTCTGACTCTTGATATTAGCCACGTATCAGTTCCTTTCGGCATCCTTCGGCATCCGTCGCAGTGGGGCTTTGACGAACTGATGGATTGTAGCAGACTTCCCGCCCCTCGGCAATCCAAGGCCCCGGCACCGCCGCGACCCGCCGCCGCACCGTTACTGTTCACGCCCACTGTCATTCCGAGCGCAGCGAAGCGAAGCCGAGGAATCTTTGGGCGCGTCAGCGCCCGACCGGGCCAGTTGGACACTGCGTGTCCAAGGATTCTCACGCTGCGCGCCCTTGCGGGCGCTTCGCTCAGAATGACAGTGGGGCGTGAACAGTAACGCCGCACCTTGGCAACGGGACGCGAACGGGCAGCGAACAGGCCGCGAACAGGCCGCGAACAGGCCGCGAACGGGCAAAGTTCCCTCTTGACGAGCTGCAAAAAGAACGCTACTATTTAAGGTTGCGACTATTGACGGCTCTTTCCTATCCTGAAGGAGGAATCCCCTTTGCCACGAGGACAAATTCCCCCTCCTGCAAGTCTTTACCGAGAGCGCAAAAGTTTCGCAAAAATCCCCGAGGTCATGGATGTACCAAACTTAATCTCGATCCAGATCGACTCCTTCAACTGGTTTCGGACCGACGGGCTTGCGGAGGCTTTTCGCGACATGTCACCTATCGAGAACTCCCCCAAGAACCTGCTGGTGGAGTTCGGGAGCCACGAGTTCGGCGACCCGAAGTTCTCCTTCGACGAATGCAAGGCCAAGGACATCTCCTATCAGGCCCCGCTTTTCGTCGAGGTGCGCTTCATCAATGCCGACACGGGCGAGATCAAGGAGCAGGAGGTGTTCATGGGCGACTTCCCGCTCATGACCCCTCATGGCACCTTCGTCGTCAACGGCACCGAGCGCGTGGTCGTCAGCCAGCTCGTCCGCTCGCCCGGCGTGTACTTCGCGACCGAACCGGACAAGACCTCCGACAAGATGATCTTCAACGCGAAGATCATCCCCTCGCGCGGCGCCTGGCTCGAGTTCGAGACCGACCGCCGCGACGTCCTCTCCGTGCGCGTCGACCGCAAGCGCAAGCAGCCCGCCACGCTCCTGCTCCGGGCACTGGGCATCGTCTCCGGCCGGGACGAGATACTGGAGCTCCTCGGCGAGAGCGACCTTGTGCAGCGCACGCTCGACCGTGACAACGCCTCGACGCGCGAGGATGCGCTCATCGAGCTGTACAAGCGCCTCCGCCCCGGCGAGCCTCCCACGGTGGACTCTGCGCGCACGCTCCTCGAGGGCCTGTTCTTCAACCCGCAGCGCTACGACCTTGCGCGGGTCGGCCGCTACAAGATAAACAAGAAGCTCGGCATCGACGCGCCCGACGACCAGTCGACGCTGACGCACGAGGACATCCTCAAGACGATGCGCTATATAGTGGGCCTCCACGCGGGCGACGAGGGATGCCAGACCGACGACATAGACCACTTCGGCAACCGTCGCATCCGTACCGTCGGCGAGCTCATCCAGAACCAGTTCCGCATCGGGCTTTCCCGCATGGAGCGCGTGGTCCGCGAGCGCATGTCCACGCAGGAGGTCGAGGACATCACGCCGCAGTCCCTCATCAACATCCGCCCGATCGTCGCGGCCATAAAGGAGTTCTTCGGATCCTCGCAGCTCAGCCAGTTCATGGACCAGACGAACCCCGCCACCGGGATCACGCACAAGCGCCGCCTGTCGGCGCTGGGGCCCGGCGGCCTGTCCCGCGAGCGCGCCGGCTTCGAGGTGCGCGACGTGCACCCCTCGCACTATGGCCGCATGTGCCCCATCGAGACGCCGGAAGGCCCCAACATCGGCCTTATCGGCTCGCTTGCGAGCTATGCGCGCGTCAACCCCTACGGCTTCATCGAGGCGCCGTACCGGAAGGTCGTCTCCGGCAAGGTGACCGACGACATCGACTACCTGACCGCCGACGAGGAGGAGAACTTCGTCATCGCCCAGGCAAACGAGCTGTTCGACCAGGAGACGCGCCGCTTCGGCAGGAAGGACGCCAAGGGAAAGTTCGTCCCCGCCAAGAAGGTGCTCTGCCGCGTGAGGGACAGCCACGGAGTCTTCGGCGAGCCGGAGGAGGTCGAGCCCGAGAGGGTGCAGTACATGGACGTCAGCCCGCGCCAGATGGTGTCGGTGGCGACCGCGCTCATCCCCTTCCTCGAGCACGACGACGCGAACCGTGCGCTCATGGGCTCCAACATGCAGCGTCAGGCCGTGCCCCTGGTCAAGCCGGCCGCACCGTTGGTCGGCACCGGCATGGAGCATCGCTGCGCCGTCGATTCCGGCGAGATCGTGCTGGCGCGCCGCGCGGGCGTCGTGGAGTACGTGCAGACCGACCGGGTGACCATCCGTGCGAAGGACGGCGCGCTCGACGAGTACGAGATACCCAAGTTCCGGCGCTCCAACCAGAGCGGCTGCCTGAACCACCGGCCGCTCGTGCGCGTCGGCCAGGAGGTCTTCGAGGGGGACGTGCTGGCCGACGGCCCCGCGACCGACCTGGGCGAGCTGTCGCTCGGCAAGAACCTGCTCGTGGCCTACATGCCATGGGAGGGCTTCAACTACGAGGACGCGATAATCCTGTCCGAGCGCCTCGTGAGCGACGACCTGCTCACCTCCATCCATATCTCGCAGTACGAGGTGGACGCGCGCGACACGAAGCTCGGCCCGGAGGAGATCACCCGCGAGATACCCAACATCTCCGACGAGATGGTGGCCAACCTCGATGCCGACGGCATCATCCGCATCGGCGCCGAGGTGTTCCCCGGCGACGTGATCGTCGGCAAGGTCACCCCCAAGGGCGAGACCGAGCTGACCGCCGAGGAGCGCCTGCTGCGCGCCATCTTCGGCGAGAAGGCCCGCGAGGTGCGCGACACCTCGCTGAAGGTGCCGCACGGCTCGGGCGGGCGCATCATCGGCATCTCGCGCTTCTCGCGCGAGGACGGCGACGAGCTCTCCCCCGGCGTCAACGACCTGGTGCGCGTCTATGTCGCACAGAAGCGCAAGGTGCAGCAGGGCGACAAGCTGGCCGGCCGCCATGGCAACAAGGGCGTCATCAGCCGCATCCTGCCCATCGAGGACATGCCCTACCTTGCCGACGGCACCCCCGTCGACATCATCTTGAACCCCTTGGGCGTCCCTTCCCGCATGAACGTCGGGCAGCTGCTGGAGACCCACCTCGGCTGGGCGGCGCACTTCGGCTGGTCCGACGACGAGACCAGCCGCTCGGTCGCCGGGCCGACCTATGTCGCGACCCCCGTCTTCGACGGTGCCGCCGAGACCGAGATCTCCGATGCCATCGACAAGGCGAACCGCAACCTGCTCATGCGCACGAGCGAGCAGCTCGGCTCGCTCACGCGCCAGGAGTTCGTCCCGCAGCTGTCGCTGGAGGGCAAGACCTGGCTGTTCGACGGGCGCACGGGCGAGAAGTTCCGCGAGCCCATCACCGTGGGCTGGAACTACATCCTCAAGCTCTCGCACCTCGTGGACGACAAGATACACGCGCGCTCGACCGGCCCGTACAGCCTCATCACCCAGCAGCCGCTCGGCGGCAAGGCGCAGTTCGGCGGGCAGCGCTTCGGCGAGATGGAGGTCTGGGCGCTCTACGCCTACGGGGCCTCCCATGTGCTGCAGGAGATACTCACGATCAAGTCCGACGACACGGCCGGCCGCGTGAAGGCATACGAGCACATCGTCAAGGGCGAGAACATCCCCGCCGCCGAGGTGCCCGAGTCCTTCAAGGTGCTCGTCAAGGAGATGAAGTCCCTCTGCCTCGACGTCGAGCTCATCGGCGAGGCGCGTGAGGAGAACCTCGAGGACTTCGCGGCAGAGGAGCCGGAGAGCCTTGCGGCGGCGCTCATGATGCAGTCCTTTGACGAGGACGACGAGGACGACGCCCTCGACCTTATCGCGAGCGGCCTCGGCGACCTGGGCTTCGCATCGGGCACCGAGGACTTCGACAGCCTTGAGAGCATCGGCGCCGACCTGATCGGCGACGAGGATGCAGGGGACGGGGCGCAGACCCTGTTCGACGACGGCCCCGACGCAGCCGACGCGCCTGCGGCCGACGCGGACGCCTCCGACGCGGACGCCTCGACCGCCGAGGGCAGCGCCGACGAGGCCGACACCGACAGGAAAGGAGGGAAGCGAGCATGACCGAGTTCGACGTCAACAACTTCGACCAGCTCCGCATCGGCCTGGCGTCTGCCGAGCGTATCCGTTCCTGGTCGCGCGGCGAGGTCAAGAAGCCCGAGACCATCAACTACCGCACGCTCAAGCCCGAGAAGGACGGCCTGTTCTGCGAGAAGATCTTCGGTCCCACCAAGGACTGGGAATGCAACTGCGGCAAGTACAAGCGCATCCGTTTCAAGGGCATCGTCTGTGAGCGCTGCGGCGTGGAGGTCACGCGCTCCAAGGTTCGTCGCGAGCGCATGGGGCACATCGAGCTCGCCGCCCCCGTCAGCCACATCTGGTACTTCAAGGGCTCGCCCTCCCGCCTCGGCTACCTGCTCGACGTGCCGCCCAAGGAGCTTGAGAAGGTCCTGTACTTCGCCTCGTCGATCATCACCTGGGTCGATACGGAGGCCCGTGACGCGGACGTCGAGGATCTGAGGGACGAGCTGACCGCCGACCTCGAGGAGATAGACGCCGAGCTCGAGCGCTCCATCGAGGCGACCCGTCGCCTCTGTACCGAGTCCGCCTCCGACGAGGAGTTCGCAGCGGACATCGAGGAGGAGGAGCGCCTGACCCCCGAGCAGGTCGAGCAGGAGATAGCGGATTTGCGCGAGGAGTACGCCGAGCGCAAGGACCTGCGCATCGAGGCGCACAACGCCTTCCTCAAGCTGAACGAGAAGCAGCTGGTGTCAGACGAGGCGCTGTACCGTGAGATGCGCCTCAACTACAGCGAGTACTTCCGCGGCGGCGTGGGGGCCCAGGCCGTGCGCGACCTCTTGGCGGCCATCGACCTCGAGCAGACGGCGGCCGAGCTGCGCCTCGTCATCGCCGAGGGCAAGGGGCAGCGGCGCGTCAAGGCCATCAAGCGCCTCAAGGTCGTCGACGCCTTCATCAAAAGCGAGAACAAGCCGGGGGACATGATCCTCGACGTGATACCCGTCATCCCGCCCGACCTGCGCCCGATGGTCCAGCTCGACGGCGGGCGCTTCGCGACGAGCGACCTCAACGACCTGTACCGCCGCGTCATCAACCGCAACAACCGGCTCAAGCGCCTGCTCGACCTCGGTGCGCCCGAGATCATCGTCAACAACGAGAAGCGCATGCTGCAGGAGGCGGTCGACTCCCTGTTCGACAACGGGCGCAGGGGCCGCCCCGTCACCGGCACGGCCAACCGCCCGCTGAAGTCCATCAGCGACATGCTGAAAGGCAAGCAGGGGCGCTTCCGCCAGAACCTGCTCGGCAAGCGCGTCGACTACTCCGGCCGTTCCGTCATCGTGGTCGGCCCGCAGCTGAAGCTGTACCAGTGCGGCCTGCCCAAGATCATGGCGCTCGAGCTGTTCAAGCCCTTCGTGGTCAAGCGCCTGGTGGAACTGGACCACGCGCCCAACGTCAAGGCGGCGAAGAGGACCGTGGACCGCGCCGTCTCGACGACGGTATGGGACGTGCTCGAGGAGGTCATAGCCGAGCATCCCGTGCTGCTCAACCGTGCGCCCACCCTCCACCGCCTCGGCATCCAGGCCTTCGAGCCGGTGCTCGTCGAGGGCAAGGCCATCCGCCTGCATCCGCTCGTCTGCACCGCCTTCAACGCGGACTTCGACGGCGACCAGATGGCGGTCCACGTCCCGCTCTCGGGCGAGGCGCAGGCCGAGGCGCGCGTGCTCATGCTCTCTGCGAACAACATCAAGTCGCCTGCCCATGGCCGCCCGCTCGCGGTGCCCACGCAGGACATGATCATCGGCCTGTACTACCTCACCGCCGTCCGCGAGGGCTTCCCGGGCGAGGGCCGCACCTTCATGAGCTTCGACGACGCCCTCAACGCCTACGACTCGCGTGCCGACGTGGACCTGCAGGCCGGGATAGTCGTCCGCCTGACCGCCGACACGGTCGTCGAGACCGCCTACGGCGCCTTCGAGTCCCATAGGGCCGGCGAGCGCATCGAGACCACCATCGGCCGCATCACCTTCAACAATGTGCTGCCGGACGACCATCCCTTCGTGAACTACGAGATGAACAAGAGGGAGATAGCGCGCCTGGTGGAGGATTGCTCCAACCGCTACACGGTGAGCCAGATGCCCGTGATACTCGACGGCCTGAAGGCGATCGGCTTCCACTACGCGACCCGGGCCGGCGTCACGGTCAGCGTCTACGACGCGACGGTGCCGCCTCAGAAGGAGGCGATCCTTGCGGAGGCCGACAGGCAGGTCGCCGTCATCGACGCGGACTACAACCTCGGCCTCAAGAGCGCCGACGAGCGCCATCGCCAGGTGGTCGACATCTGGAACGCCGCGAACGACGAGGTCGGTGCGGCGATGGCGAGCAACTTCGACAAGTTCAACCCCATCTACATGATGGCCTTCTCCGGTGCGCGCGGCGACATCAAGCAGATCCGCCAGCTCGCCGGCATGCGCGGCCTCATGTCCGACCCCAAAGGCGAGATCATCGACCGCCCCATCAAGGCGAACTTCCGTGAGGGCCTCTCCGTCCTCGAGTACTTCATCTCGACGCACGGCGCCCGCAAGGGCCTTGCCGACACGGCGCTGCGCACCGCCGACTCCGGTTACCTGACGCGCCGCCTCGTCGATGTGGCGCAGGACGTCATCGTCCGCGAGGTCGACTGCGGGACGGACGACGGCATCGACTACAGGATGCTCACCGAGAAGGGCGAGATAGACCACAACCTCATCGGGCGCTGCCTGCTCGAGCCGAGCGTGCATCCCCAGACCGGCGAGGTGCTCCTCGACAAGGACGAGTACCTGACCTCCCTCGCCGACGTGCAGAAGCTGCTCGACGCCGGCCTCACGACGGTCCGCATCCGCACGATCATGACCTGCCATGCCCATCGCGGCGTCTGCCAGAAGTGCTACGGCTGGGACCTCGCCGCCTCGCGCCCCGTCAACATCGGGACGGCGGTCGGCATCATCGCGGCGCAGTCCATCGGCGAGCCGGGCACCCAGCTCACGATGCGCACCTTCCACACGGGCGGCGTCGCGGGCGAGGACATCACGCACGGCCTCCCGCGCGTCACCGAGCTGTTCGAGGCGCGGCGCCCCAAGGGCCAGGCGATCCTCGCCGAGATAGCGGGCACCCTCCAGATCTCGGGGGACCGTGCCCAGCGGATACTGAGCATCACCGACAAGGAAGGCAACTTCAGGGAGTACCAGATCTCCGTGCGCGCGCAGCTCATGCCCGACACTGTGGACGGCGTGCAGGTCGAGGTCGGGCAACAGCTCACCAAGGGCTCCATCAACCCCCATGACCTCCTGCGCCTGACGGACTCCAACACCACGCTGCGCTATATCGTCAAACAGGTGCAGGACGTCTACATAAGCCAGGGCGTCGACATCAACGACAAGCATATCGAGGTCATCGCCCGGCAGATGCTGCGCAAGGTGGCCGTCATCGACGCCGGGGACAGCCAGTACCTGCCCGGCAAGCAGGTGGATGCCTACGAGTTCTCCCGCGAGGCGGAGCGCATCGCGCTCGAGGGCGGAGACGTCCCCGTCGGCTCGCCGCTGCTCCTCGGCATCACCAAGGCGTCCTTGGCGACCGACTCCTTCCTCTCGGCCGCCTCGTTCCAGGAGACCACCAAGGTGCTCACGGACGCGGCCATCGAGGGCAAGGCCGACGACCTGCTCGGCCTCAAGGAGAACGTCATCATCGGCAAGCCCATCCCGGCGGGCACGGGCCTCAAGCGCTACCGGGAAGTCGACCTCACCTACAAGGGCGAGCCCCTCGAGGCGCGCAAGGGCAAGATGGAGGCCCTGCCCGACTGGGCGCCCAACGAGCTGCGCGAGCTGGAGAGCATGCTTCCCCAACAGGTGGAGTGGCCGCTCAACGGCGAGGACTACCTCGGATCCCCCCATGGCCTGGCGACCTACTTCAGCGCACTCGGCATCGACCGGCGCGCACAGGGCATACCGCTCGAGGTCGCGCGCCTGTACCTCTTCGACGACCTCGGCGTCTCGCAGCGCTGGGCCAACAAGTTCTCGGAGGTCGGCATCGAGATGGTCGGGGAGCTCATCGGCAAGACCGAGGAGGACCTGCTGCGCATCGAGGGCATCGGCAGCAAGGCCATAGAGGAGCTGAAGGCGGGCCTCGAGGAGCGCGACCTGCTCTATATCCTCGAAGGGCCCCAGGAGGAAGAGGAGCCCGACGTCTCCAAGCTGCTCGAGATGGTCTTCTCTCCCGAGGACAGCGACCTGTTCATGGACGGGGAGGTTCCCCTGTCCTACAGCGTCGACCCGGACGACGACGGCATGGGCGGCGGGCTTCAGGTGCACGCGAACAAGAACGACGCGAGCGAGCTCGACGAGCTGCTCGGCTCCATCGGCCTCAGCATCGAGGACCCGGACGCCGCCCCCGACGCCTCTGCCGACGACCGGTAGGCAGGTGCCTCCGCCGATGGCCGGCAGGTCATCGGCGGTGACGCGAAGGAGTATGCGGAAAAGAAGGGGGCGCCTCCTAGTAGTTTGATTCATCTAAAATCAATGATATAATCACTCCTGTCATCTACAATGAGAGGAGTGGTATCAATGAAACCAAAGTATGACCTGGTACATCTCAGCATGTCTGATCGCGC
>JAISGJ010000249.1 GCA_031263105.1 Coriobacteriales bacterium | reverse complement strand
CGGGTGAGCCCATGGAACCGACAGGCCCACGGAACGCGAAGCAGCCAACTGGCCCGGTTGGGCGCCGATGCGCCCAAAGATTCCTCGGCTTCGCTCGGAATGACAGTAGGGTGCGAACGCGCAGTAGGGTGCGAACGGTAACCCTGCCAAGGGCCGGGGGCCTGCGTTATAATGACTCCTGATACCGACAGGGTTCTGTCCGAGGCGGTGCCCAAGGGCACGGCGTGATTCGCAAGGACAGAGGACAGAGAGCAGAGGACAGGCATGGAACTGCTGGCAGGAAAGAAGCTCACGTTCTGGTACGCGGCGGCGCGGCCGGCCTCGCTCGGCCAGTCGCTCAGCCCCTATGTGCTGGGCACGGTGCTTGCGTTGGGGGCCTTCCTCTCCCAGAGGGCGCAGGGCCTGGTATCCGAGCAGGGCCTGTTGCTCGGGCTGCTGCTCGCGGTCGCAGGGCTTGCCGGGGTGGCCTTCGCCCATCTCGGCCTCAACCTGTTCGACGACTACTTCGACTACCGGGGAGGGGCGGTCGCACGGCGCAAGGAGCTTCAGGAGGGCGGCATGCGTGCGCGCATGGGGAAGTGCGCCTACCTCGAAGCGGGCGTCACACTCGACGAGACCCGCCGCGTGGCCCTCCTGTTCGTGGCGGTCGCGCTCGTGCTCGGCCTGGTCGTCCTGCTCGTGCGTGGCTGGGAGGTGCTCGTCTTCGCCGGCTGCGCCCTCGTGTTGGGACTCGCCTATGCAGGGCCGCCGCTGCGCCTGAGCTACCATGGGCTCGGCGAGCTGGTCATCGGCGTCATCTTCGGGCCGCTGGTCGTCGTCGCTGCCTATTTCGTGGCCTGCGGGCGCATCGACCCCATCGCCCTGTGGACCTCCGTCCCCACGGGCCTGCTGGCCCTGAACATCGTCCACACCCATGCCATCATGGACTTCGAGCCGGACAAGGCGGCCCGCCGCACGACGCTCGCCGTCGCCCTCGGCTCACGGAAGGTCGCGGCAGGCATCAGCGCGGCCATCGTCGCGGGGGCATACGGGGTGACCGTCACGGGGGTCGCGCTCGGGTATCTCCCCCTCCTCTCGCTCGCGGTGCTGCTCACCGTGCCGATGGCGGTCGTGCTGCTGCGGCGCGTGTTCGCCTACGCCGCAGGGCAGGACCCGCCGTTCGTGTACCGGCGCTGGATGGGCCCGATGGAGCATTGGGACGCCATCGTGGCGCGCGGCATCGACTGGTTCATGTCCCGGTGGTACCTGTCGCGCAACCTGTTGATGGCCTTCGTGCTCGTTCTTGCCGTCGCAGGTCTGACGCCGCTGTACGGGGGCTGGTGACCGGTGAAGGGGATGCTCTATTATCCCTGGTGGTTCTTCCAGTGCAAGGTCCTCGGCAGGCGCAAGCCGTTGCAGTCGGTCATATTCATCACGGACAGGTGCAACCTGCACTGCCGCCATTGCAACGTCGTCAAGGAGGGCCCCGACGCGAGAAGCAAGTCGTTTGCCGAGGTGCGCGACGAGTTGCAGTACTGCTACGACGCAGGCAGCCGCTTCGTCGACTTCGAGGGCGGCGAGCCGCACCTGTGGCGCGACAAGGGCGCGGACGCGGACATCGATGCGCTCATTGCCTGCGCCCGCGAGATGGGCTTCCACTCGACGACGGTCACCACGAACGCCTGGATGCCCATCACGGCACGCTCCGACCTCATCTGGGTCAGCCTCGACGGGCTGGAGGCGGCACACGACGACCAGCGCGGCAGCGGCAGCTTCGCGCGGGCGATGCAGCATATCGACCAGAGCGCGCACCCCAACCTCAACGTCAACATGGTGGTGACCAACCGCAACCACCACGACCTCGAGGGCGTGGCACGGCTGGTGAAGGAGCATCCGCACCTGAGGAGGATGTCGTTCTCCTTCTACGTGCCCTACGACTCGCGCGACCTCTTGGTGCCGCCCGATGTGCGCAACGCCGTCATCGACAGGGCCATCGAGCTGAAGAAGGACGGGTACCCGCTCATGAACTCGCTCGCGGGGCTCGACCTCCTGCGCGACCCCCAGCGCTTCATCCACAAGAGGCAGTGCTGGATATCGAACTTCATCATGGTCGACGGCACGCGCCTGCCTGCCTGCCCGGGCGAGGCGGCCGACGTCTGCGAGGACTGCGGCTTCGGCATGGGCGCCGAGATGATGCTCCTGTTCTCGCTGCACCCCGAGATGGTCAAGGCCGGCCTCAGCGTCCGCGCGTCGTCCTAAACCGAGCAGGGGGACGAGGACGGGCTGTCCTTCTGCCACGCTCGTTCCTGTCTACGACTGGCCCGTCCCCCATTCCCTCATTCCGCCGGAGGCCCGTCCCGTCTCCCTGCGCCCTACCCGGAGAACAGGGCGGTCGAGAGGTAGCGCTCGCCGGTGTCGGGCAGGATGGCGACTATCTTCTTCCCGGCGTTCTCGGGGCGCTTCGCAAGCTGGGTCGCCGCCCAGAGCGCGGCGCCTGAAGAGATGCCCACCAGGATGCCGTCGGTCGTGGCGACGGCGCGCCCCGTCGCGAAGGCGTCCTCGTTCTCCACGGCGATTATCTCGTCATAGACGGAGGTGTTCAGCACGTCCGGCACGAAGCCGGCACCGATGCCCTGTATCTTGTGGGGGCCGGGCGTCCCCTTGGAGAGGACGGGCGAGGCGGCAGGCTCGACGGCGACCACGTACACGCTAGCCTTCTTGCCCTTGAGGTACTCGCCTGCGCCGGTGATGGTCCCGCCGGTGCCGATGCCGCTGACGAGGATGTCCACGTCGCCGCCCGTGCCCTCCCATATCTCGGGGCCGGTGGTCGCCTTGTGGACGGCGGGATTGGCGGGGTTGACGAACTGCCCGGGGATGAAGCTGTTGGGCGTCTCCTCGGCAAGCTCGGCCGCACGCGCGATGGCGCCCTTCATGCCTTTGGCGCCGTCGGTCAGCACGAGCTCGGCGCCGTAGGCGGCAAGCAGGTTGCGACGCTCGATGGACATGGTGTCGGGCATGGTGAGGATGAGGCGGTACCCGCGCGCTGCGGCGATCGCCGCCAGGCCGATGCCCGTGTTGCCGCTCGTCGGCTCGATGAGCACGGTGTCCTTGTCGATCTTGTGGGACTTCTCGGCCTCGTCGATCATCGCCAGCGCGATGCGGTCCTTCACGCTGCCGGCGGGGTTGAACGACTCGAGCTTGGCGATGACGGTGGCGCCGAGTCCGTTCTCGGCGTTGTAGCCGCCCAACTCGACAAGGGGGGTCTTGCCCACGAGTTCGCTGATGTTCCTGTAGACGGGCATATCGGGCTCCTTTCATGTAAATAGTACTAAAATTATAAGATTAGTAGTGATTATAGACTTTTCGAGGAATGTCTGCAAGCGCCCCGCCAAGCGTGCGGTCGGGGAGCGTCCTGCGAGCGCCCTGCGAGCGCCCTGCGAGCGCCCTGCGAGCGCCCTGCGAGCGCCCTGCGAGCGCCCTGCGAGCGCCCTGCGAGCGCCCTGCGAGCGCCCTGCGAGCGCCC
>JAISGJ010000241.1 GCA_031263105.1 Coriobacteriales bacterium | reverse complement strand
GGGGTGGGGTGGGCGAGGGTGGGGTGGGTCGTCCCCTGCATGCTAGTCCTTCTCGATAGGGAAGCGGACGGTTATCGTGTCCCCCTTCACGGTGACGCGGGGGACGGCGGTCAGCGAGAGGTAGTAGCGCTCGGCAAGCAGCTCGAAGGCGCCCTCCATCTCGCGGGCGAAGGCCTCGACGTCGTCCTTGGCGAGCTTCAGGCCACGGCTGTCCTTCGTGAGGTCGGCGGCGCGCACCTGGCGCCCCTCCCCTCTCGCCATCTCGCAGAGCGAGGCAAGCGGGGCGATCTGGCCGCCGAGGATGCGATGGGCCGTGCGCTCCGAGATGTCGAGCCCCACCTGTGCGCAGTTGCCCATGAGGTCGGCGGCATCGGCGCTCATCGCAAGCCGTTGGCTGATGGGCAAGGTGCTCACGTCGTCGCAGAACAGCAGCTCGTCGTTCGTCAGGCGCCGTTGCCCATGCTCCAGCAGCGTTGCAGCGATTGCCGAGGGCGACCCGAGGTAGACGTTCGGCGCCCTGCGGTAGGCGAGCGCGAACTCGAGCGCCGAGCGCAGGATGTTGTGGGGGCCCCTGACGACCACAAGCGCCCCGTCCTCGTCCCTCGCCACCGTGGGAAAGGTCGACTGGTCGGTCTTCTCGGGGAGCAGGGCGGTGTCCGCCTCGATGGCGAACGCGCTGCCCAGCCCTACGCCGGAGAAGGCCACGTAGGCCCGCGTCGTGTTGCTCTTGATGGAGAACAGCGCCATGCCTCGGCCGTGGACGCCCCACTCGTCCTCGAGCATGGTCTCGAGCTTCGAGGTGACACGCGGCTCGAAGACGGGCCCATGGAGCTCGGGCGGGATGCCCTCGCCGTCGTCGAGGACGGTGAGGGTGCGCACGTCGCCCTCTTTGGTCGTGGCGAGATAGACGGAGGCTGCCTTCGCGTCGCGCGCGTTGCGCAGCAGCTCGATGACGATGTCCTCGACCTGGCGGATGTCGTGCTTGGCCTGGCGGCGCTCCGCCTCCTCGCTCCGGAGGCGCACGAAGCCGCCTCCCAGGTCCTCCTCCACACGGAGGTGCGAGCCGCCGGAGACCTGTTCGATGAAGTCTATGAGCCTGTCGTCGGCCATGCTACGCTGATCCTTCGGGTCGTTCGTGTCCGCCGCCCTGCGCCCTGCTCGTCCGCCGCCCTGCTCGCACGCCTGCTCGTCCGCCGCCCTGCGCCCTGCGCGCGCACGTCCCGCCGCTCCTCGGGGTGCGCTACTTCGCGTACCCGACCGAACGGCTCTCGCGGATGACAAGGACCTTGATCTGGCCCGGGTACTGCATCTCGTCCTCGATCTGCCGGGCGATCTCGTGCGCAAGCACCACGGCCTCGGAGTCCGATATGGCATCCGGCTCCACCATGACGCGCACCTCGCGGCCCGCCTGCATGGCATAGGTCTTCTCGACGCCCTTATGGGCGTTGGCTATCGACTCGAGCTTCTCAAGGCGCTTGATGTAGCTCTCGATGGTCTCCCGGCGCGCGCCCGGCCGTGCTGCCGAGATGGCGTCCGCCGCCTGAATGAGCACCGCGACGACCGTCGAGGGCTCGACGTCGCCATGGTGCGCCTCTATCGCGTGCACGACCTCGGGGATCTCGCCGAAGCGGCGCGCGAGGTCGGCGCCGATGACGGCATGCGAGCCCTCCACCTCGTGGTCGATGGCCTTGCCGAGGTCGTGGAGGAGTCCCGCGCGTTTGGCGAGGGTGGGATCGAGGCCCAGCTCCGACGCCATGACGCCGGCGAGGTAGGCGACCTCGAGCGAGTGGTCCAGGACGTTCTGCCCATAGGAGGTCCGAAACTTCAGGCGCCCGAGGGTCTTGACGAGCTCGGGATGGAGGTCGTGGATGCCCGTGTCGAACGCGGCCTGGTTGCCCGCCTCCTGCACCTGCTGCATGACGAGGTCGGTCGCCTTGTTGAACATGTCCTCGATGCGGGCGGGATGGATGCGTCCGTCGGCGATGAGGTTCTCCAGCGTGATGCGCCCGATCTCGCGGCGCACGGGGTCGAAGCTCGAGATGATGACGACCTCGGGCGTGTCGTCGATGATGAGGTTGATGCCGGTTATCTGCTCGAAGGTGCGGATGTTGCGCCCTTCGCGCCCGATGATGCGGCCCTTGAGGTCGTCCGAGGGGATGTTCACCGACGAGACCGTATGCTCCGAGGTGTGGTCGGCCGCCACGCGCTGGATGGCGAGGCTCAAGATCTCGCGGGCCTTCTTGTCGGCCTCGTTGCGCGTCTGCTGCTCGGAGTCCCGTATGATCACCGCGGCCTCCCGCGTGACCTCGTCGCGCACCCGGTCGAGCAGCGCCTTGCGCGCATCGTCGGGGGTCATCTGTGCGATGCGCTCCAAGTCGTCCTGCGCGGAGGCAAGCGCCTCGTCGAGGTCCTTCTGCTTGCGCTCCAGCTGGCCGCTCATCGAGGAGAGCTGGTGCTCGCGGGCATCGAGGGAGGCGACCCGTTTGTCAAGGCCCTCCTCCCGCTGCAGAAGGCGGTTCTCCAGCGACTTGATCTCCTTGCGGCCCTCGGCGGCCTCCTGGTCGGCCTCCTGCTTGATGTGGTAGGCCGCATCCTTCGCCTCGACAAGCGCCTCGCGCTTCAAGGTCTCCGCCTGCTTTTCCGCATCCTTGACGGTGCGCTCCGCGCTGGCCATGGCATCCTTGACGGTGCGTTCCGCGCCGGCAATGGCGTTCTTGGCGTTCGTGCTGAGCACGAAACGGGTGACCACGAAGCCCAGTGCGGCGCCTACTGCCAGAGCAGCGACAACGAGGATGACGACAACGATCGGATCCATCCGGCTCTCCCTTCGATAAACCACGTATACCATGTATACAGTCCCATGTCTTGTTCAGGATGCCTGCCCAAAAAAAGAAGCCGGACAGGGACATCCGGCATAGTGATCGAGACCTCTTGGCAAGCCGAGCCTTTGTGTCAGGCCGGGCCTTATATTGAGAACACCGCAGCCGGCCCACTCATCGGCTGCATGGGGAGAGGATCAAAATGCCTGTTTACATGGTATTCCACCCTCCCCAAATCGTCAACTTCTCGCATGTGCCCCTCACGCTACAGTTCACACCCCCACTGTCATTCCGAGCTCCGCCGAGGAATCTTTGGGTCCGAGCGCCCGGAAAACGCACTGCGTTTTCAGCGAGGACGGGCCGACAGGCCCACGGAACACGCAGTGTCCAACGGCAGGTCGCAGGGCCCTTCGACCTGCGGTCGACCGCTTGCGCGGTCGAGGATCCCTCGACAGGCTCGGGATGACAGTGGGGCTCGGGATGACAGTGGGGCTCGGGTAGATGACAGTGGGGCCCGGGTAGATGACAGTGGGGCCCGGGTAGATGACAGTGGGGCTCGGGATGACAGTGGGGTGTGAGCAGTAACCCCCTCACTCCCCTTTGAAGTACGGGATGTAGGAGACGGTCGCCTCGTGGGGGAAGAGGCGTGTATGGAGGTCGACGAAGTAGTCGTCGGTCATGCTGGCGAGGTAGTCGATGACGACCTGGTCGGGCTGCTCGTCCCGGTAGGGCTGCGTCTCGCGGTAGCGGTTGCGCCTCTGCTCGACGAAGCTGACATGGTGGCGGAAGACATAGGAGCGCTCGTCACCCGCCAGCAAATCGGCCCGCAGCTGCTCGTACAGGCGCCCGAACATCCCCTTCACCACATCCTCGTTCGTCTGGTTGACCCGCTCGTTGTCGTAGATGAGCTGGTAGTTCTCCTGCTTGATGCCGCGAAGCGCCACGAAGGCCCCCTCGCTGAGCATCAGGTGGTCCTTGCCGTAGCTGTTCTCGATCAGATCGACCGCAAGGTTGTTGATGATCTCGGCGTTGTGGACGCCCACCTCCGTGGCCTCGAAGGTGGGGACGGTGTCCTTCTCCGCAGCGCGCTCGACGTCCTGGCGGTCCTTGCCCACGTAGGCGATCATGTCGCAGATGCGCACGACGCAGCCTTCGAGCGTCGAGGGCACGAGGCTCTTTATCGGGGCCTCGTGGGTGCGGCACCTCTGGAGCAGCACGTCGAACTCCTCGAAGCCCTCTACGGGCCGGGGGTGGTACTCCTGCTGCTCGAACTCGCCGTTGTGGCACAGGATGCCGCTGAGGGTCTGGAGGCTGAGGTTGTGGCGGAAGATGCCGTCGAGCACGCGCACGCTGTGGACGTTGTGGTCGAAGTAGCATCCCGTGTGCGCATGGTACAGCGCACTGAGGAAGCGCTCCCCCGCATGGCCGAAAGGCGTGTGCCCTATGTCGTGCCCGAGCGCGATGGACTCGATGAGGTCGTTGTTCAGCCCGAGCACCGAGCCGATGCTGCGCGCGATGCGCGAGACGAGCTGCACGTGGAGCGAGCGGCGCGTGAGGTCGTCGTTCTTGAAGAACGAGAACACCTGCGTCTTGTCCGAGAGGCGGTTGTAATAGGGGGAATTGAGGATCTTCTCCGCATCCCGCACGAAGGCAGGGCGCCAGAGGCTCGGCCTGTCATGCGAGCAGTCGCGCCTGAGCACCATCGAGTCGATGGCACGCCAAGGGTTGACCCACCCTTGGTCGCGGTCACGTTCGATGCGCCGGGCAACGGTATCCGTGAGTTTTCGATAGACCATGGGTGTGATTATAGCCTATGAGCCGAGGCGGGGCGGCTGGCGCGGGGCAGGGCGGCGGGGCGGCGGGCGCGGGGCCAGGGGGCGAGGGGGGGGGGGGGGGGGGG
>JAISGJ010000207.1 GCA_031263105.1 Coriobacteriales bacterium | reverse complement strand
CGCCCCGGGTCCCGCTGGCGCCCCGGGCCCCGCTGCCGCCCCGGGTCCCGCTGACGCCCCGGGTCCCGCTGTCGCCCCGGGTCCCGCTGTCGCCCCGGGTCCCGCTGTCGCCCCGGGTCCCGCTGTCGCCCCGGGTCCCGCTGTCGCCCCGGGTCCCACTGTCGCCCCGAGTCCCACTGTCACCCCGAGTCCCACTGTCATTCCGAGCCTGCCGAGGAATCCTCGACCGCGCCAGCGGTCGACCGCAGGTCGAAGGGCCCCCCGACCCAAAGATTCCTCGACAGGCTCGGAATGACAATGGGGGTGTGACCTCAGTAACGCGGGTAAGGCTGCTGCGGACAACGTTGGCGTAGAGCGGAGCCTTGCCTCGGGATGGCACGTGCGCTATCATCGTCGTTGTCTGCTTGATAAATAGCGGTTGGAACGCAGGAGGTTAACAAGATGCCGGAAGACCTGCTCTTGGATGAGATAAAATCCGCTCCGCCAGAAAAGCGCAACGCGATACTCTCCTACGCGTATTTCGTCTTACACGGAGAGTCCCTGTTTGCTCAGACCGAAGGAACGGTGCGCTATGTTCCGTTCATGAGCTACAACGAAGTCGATGACTTTCTGGAATTCCATCAGCGTGAGATGCGTGGATCTGCAGCTAGGCTACTAGGAATCTGAAGGAACCGTGGCCGCAGACGACAGCGCGTCCTGCATGGCAAGGGCACACGACGTCCTGCGGCAGCGCTTCGGCTACGCCTCCTTCCGGGCGGGGCAGGACCTGCTCGTCGAGCAGCTGCTCCAGGGCCGGGACTGCCTCGGGGTCATGCCGACAGGGGCGGGCAAGTCGCTGTGCTATCAGGTGCCCGCGCTCGTCCTCGAAGGGCTCACCGTCGTCATATCGCCGCTCATCTCCCTCATGAAGGACCAGGTGGACGCGCTTCGCAGCAACGGCGTGGAGGCCGACTGCCTCAACAGCTCGCTTGCGCCCGCAGAGCGCTCCGCCGTGCTCAGGCGGGTCGCAGAGGGCCGCTGCCGCATCCTCTACGTCGCGCCCGAGCGCCTGGGCACGCCCGAGTTCTCCCGCCTCGTCGCGCAGGCGCCGGTCGCGCTCGTCGCGGTGGACGAGGCGCACTGCATATCGCATTGGGGCCACGACTTCCGCCCCAGCTACGGCGACATCCCCCGCTTCATCGACGGGCTCGACCCGCGCCCCGCCGTGGGCGCCTACACCGCGACCGCCACGCAGCGGGTGCGCGCAGACATCGAGCGGCTGCTTGAGCTGCGCGCCCCCTTCGTCCTCGTCACGGGCTTCGACCGCGCGAACCTCCACTTCGCCGTCGAGCGCCCGCGCGACAGGCCCGCCGCCCTTCTCGCCTTCGTGCAGGGGCACAGGGAGGAGAGCGGCATCGTCTACTGTGCCACGCGCCGCGCGGTCGAGGAGGTCTGCGAGGCGCTGTGCAGCGCGGGGCTTGCGGCGACGCGCTACCATGCCGGCCTCGGCGAGGAGGAGCGGCGCGCCAACCAGGACGACTTCCTGTACGACCGCAAGGCCGTCATGGTGGCGACCAACGCCTTCGGCATGGGCATCGACAAGTCGAACGTGGGCTACGTCGTCCACTACCATATGCCGCAGAACCTCGAGAGCTACTACCAAGAGGCCGGCCGCGCGGGCCGCGACGGCTCTCCCGCGACCTGCCTGCTGCTCTATGGGCCTGCCGACGTGCAGACCAACACCTACCTCATCACCCACAGCGAGGAGAGGGAAGGCGGGGACGCAGACCCCGTCGCGCGCGAGGAGCGCATCAACAACGACCTCGCCCTGCTGCGCCAGATGACCTTCTACGCGACCACCAACGACTGCCTGCGCGGCTTCATCCTGCGCTACTTCGGCGAGGCGGCCCCCGTGTCGTGCGGCGACTGCTCCAACTGCCTCACCGCCTTCGAGGACCTCGACATGACCATCGAGGCGCAGAAGGCCGTCTCGTGCGTGTTCCGCCTGCGCGAGCGCGGCCGCAGCGTGGGCAAGGCCCTCATCACCGACATCCTGCGAGGCAGCCGCAACAGGCGCATCCTCGAACAGGGCCTCGACACGCTTACGACCTACGGCATCATGGCCGACTGCTCCACCTCGCGCCTGCGCGCCCTCCTCGACGTCCTCATCGAGAAGGGCCACCTCGACCTCACCGAGACCGAGTACCCCGTCGTGCGCATCAACGAGCGCTCCCGCGCCCTGTTCGCGCCCGACGCGTCCTTCACCGTCAAGCTCCCCAAGGAGAAGCCTCCCTCCGAGAGGGGCGGGCGGGACGGACGGGGGGAGAAGGACGGGCCCGAAGGCCTTGCATCCGCCCCGCCCCGCGCCCGCCGCACGGCGGACGGCGCGCCCTCCGACTGGGAGGCCGACATCGATCCGCAGCTCTTCGAGCGCCTGCGCACCCTGCGCACCCGCCTCGCCAGCGAGGCCGGCATGCCCGCCTACATCGTCTTCACGAACGCCGCCCTGCGCGAGATGGCCGCCCGCAAGCCCCGAACGCCCGAAGAGCTCCTCCAGGTCTCAGGCGTCGGCGCCACGAAGCTCGAACGCTACGGCGCCGACTTCCTCGCCTGCATCCAGGAACACCTCGCCCGGTAGGGAAGCACCGATTAATTGCTTGTGCGCCAGATGGCGCACAATGAATCAATCGGTGCTTCCCTAGGGAGGCGCCGATTAATCCACTTTCGCGCCGTTTTTAGTCGTGTTATGCCGAGCGCTTCAGCGCTCGGCACTGTCTTAGTCTCACATCGCGTCCAATTCACGCATCTGGG
>JAISGJ010000205.1 GCA_031263105.1 Coriobacteriales bacterium | reverse complement strand
GGTACCATCCGTGCGCCGCACTACCGGGGCGGCGGCGCGGTATTTGGGCCGCATCCCCGCGACTACAGCTTCAAGGTCAACGGCAAGGAGGTCAAGCTCGCCCTGCGTTCCGCGCTTTCTGCGAAACAAGCCGAGGGCGCGCTCCATGTGATCGAGAGCTTCGATTTTGAGAAGCCTTCGACCAAAGAAGCGGTCAAGGTCTTGCAGGCGCTTGCCATCGAGGGGCGTGTCACGCTCGTGCTCACCGATGTTGACGTCAACGCCTTCCTGTCGTTTCGCAACGTCAGGCGCGTACGCGTGCTCGACGTCACCGACGTCAACGCCTACGACCTTATTGACAACAAGGCATTGCTGCTTACGAAGGCGGCCCTCAAACGCATCGAGGAGGTGCTGCAGTAATGAAAGACCCCCGTCAGGTCATCCTGCGCCCCATCATCACGGAGCGCAGCTTCGACCTCATCAATGACAACCGCTATACCTTCGAGGTCGCCAAGCAGGCGAATAAGATCGAGATCGGCCAGGCTGTCGAGTCGATCTTCGACGTGAGGGTGCTGAAAGTCAACACTCTCAGTGTGAGCGGGAAGCCCAAGCGCGTGCGTTACGCGAAGGGCTACAGCCGCTCGTGGAAGAAGGCCATCGTCACGCTTGCCGAGGGCGACAAGATAGAGGCCTTCGGCGTGTAACGAGCCGCGGCGACACGCGAGGGCGCGCGGTTTTATCCGCGCACGCCACACGCGACGAACCGCACAAGAGACAGGGTATCGTCTGTGCCGAAAAAGGACACGCACGGTGCCGTGGTAGAGAGACAGAGGAAACAGAGACATGGGTATCAAACAATACAAGCCGACATCACCGGGACGCCGCTTCCAGTCGGTCTCCGATTTCCGGGAGGTCACACGGTCGACGCCTGAGAAGTCGTTGACGGCGCCGCTGTCCAAGAAGGCCGGTCGCAACAACAACGGGCGCATCACGACCCGTCACCAGGGCGGCGGTCATAAGCGTCGGTACCGTCTTATCGACTTCAAGCGCAGGAAGGACGGCATCCCCGCCAAGGTCGCGACCATCGAGTACGACCCCAACCGCTCTGCGCGCATCGCCCTGCTTCATTATGCCGACGGTGCCAAGAGCTACATCCTGCAGCCGAAGGGCCTCAAAGTCGGCGATGTGGTGACGAGTGGTTCCGATTCCGACATCAAGCCCGGATGTGCCCTGCCCTTAAAGGACATCCCTGTCGGTACCACCATCCATGCCGTGGAGTTGCAGCCCGGCAAAGGCGCGGCTCTCGCCCGCAGCGCCGGTGCTTCCATCCAGCTCATGGGCAAGGAGGGCAACTACGCCATCCTCCGCATGCCCTCAAGCGAGATGCGTCGCGTGCTCATCACCTGCCGTGCCACCATCGGTGAGGTGGGCAACGCTGAGCATGGCAACATCAAAATAGGCAAGGCGGGCCGCAAGCGCTGGCTTGGCGTTCGCCCGACCGTTCGCGGTACCGTCATGAACCCCGTCGACCATCCGCACGGTGGTGGCGAAGGCAAGAACAAGAGCGCCGGACGCCATCCGGTGACCCCGTGGGGCGTGCCGACCAAGGGCCATCGCACCCGCAACAAGAAAAAGGCCTCAAGCAGGCTCATTATCCGTCGGCGTAAGAAGTAGAGGAACGGGAGCCAACTGTGAGTAGAAGTCTTAAAAAAGGTCCCTTCGTCGAGCCGCGTCTGCTCGGCCGCATCAATGCGATGAACGAGGCGGGGGAGAAGAGCGTCGTCAAGACGTGGTCGCGCGCCTCCACCGTCTTCCCTGAGATGGTGGGCCATACCATCGCCGTCCACGACGGGCGCAAGCACGTGCCGGTCTACATCACCGAGTCGATGGTCGGCCACAAGCTGGGCGAGTTCGCCGCCACCCGGACCTTCCGAGGCCATGCAGGCGACAAGAAAGGCAAGAGGTGACAATGGAAGCCAGAGCACAGGCCCGTTACGTGCGGGTCTCTCCCCGCAAGGCGCGCATGGTCATCGACCTCATCCGAGGCAAGAACGTGCCGCGTGCCCGCGAGATACTGCGGTTCAGCGAGCGGAACGTCTCGGAGGTCGTCGAGAAGTGCCTCAACAGCGCGGTGGCGAACGCCGAGCGCGACGGGGTGAAGCCCGAAGGGCTTTTCGTCAAGACCACCTATGCCGACGAGGGACCCACCATGAAGCGCTTCCGCCCCCGTGCCAAGGGCTCTGCCTCGCGCATCCGCAAGCGCAGCTGCCATATCACCGTTATCGTCGCGACACGAGAGGAGGCGTAGCGCATGGGGCAGAAAGTCTATCCCACCGGATTCCGTCTGGGCATAACCGAGGAGTGGCGCAGCCGCTGGTATGCCAACAAGGACTACGCCAGCACGCTTGAGAACGACCGCCTGCTGCGCGCACATCTGAGCAAGCGCCTCGCCCGTGCCGCCGTCTCGAAGGTCGAGATAGAGCGGGCGGGGGACAAGGTCAAGGTCTTCATCACGACCGCCCGTCCCGGCATCGTCATCGGCAAGAAGGGCGCCGACATAGACGAGCTCCGCAAGGAGCTCGAGAAGATCGCCAAGGGCCGCGTGAACGTCGACGTCGTCGAGGTCAAGCGCCCCGAGCTCGATGCCGTTCTCATCGCGCAGTCGGTCGCCGAGCAGCTCGAGGGCCGTGTCGCCTTCCGCCGCGCGATGCGCAAGGCCGTGCAGAACGCCGGCAAGAGCGGTGCCAAGGGCATCCGCATCCAGTGCTCCGGCCGTCTCGGCGGTGCCGAGATGAGCCGTCGCGAGTGGTACCGCGAGGGGCGCGTGCCCCTGCACACGCTGCGCGCGAAGATCGACTACGGCTTTGCGACGGCAGCGACCACCATGGGCTCCATAGGCGTGAAGGTCTGGGTCTACCATGGCGAGAAGCTCCCTGGCCAGCCGACGCCCAACCCTGCACTCGAAGGCTCGTCCCGCCCGCAGCGCCCGAGGCGCGAGCGCGGCGAAGGGAGGAAGTGACCATGCTCATCCCCAAACGCGTGAAGCACCGCAAGGTGCAGCGCGGTTCGATGAAAGGCAGGGCGAAGGGCGGCACGACGCTGAACTTCGGCAGCTACGGGATCCAGGCGCTCGAGGCGCACTGGATCACGAACCGGCAGATAGAGGCTGCCCGCGTCGCCATGACCCGCCACATGAAGCGCGGCGGCAGGGTCTGGATCACCATCTTCCCGGACAAGCCCATCACGAAGAAGCCGGCCGAGACCCGCATGGGCTCCGGCAAGGGCAACCCCGAGGAGTGGGTGGCGGTCGTCAAGCCCGGGCGCATCATGTTCGAGATCGCCGACGTCGAACACGAGGTCGCCGTCGAGGCCTTGAGGCTGGCCGTGCAGAAGCTTCCTATCAAATGCAGGATAGTCTCCCAGGAAGCACATGACGGGGAGGAATCATGAAGGCAAAAGAGATACGCGAGCTGAGCAACGACGACCTGACGCAGAAGCTGAAGGAAGGCCGCACGGAGCTGTTCAACCTGCGCTTCCAGATGGCGACGAGCCAGCTCGACAACACGTCGCGCATCCGGGTGGTGAAGAAGGACATCGCACGCGTCCTGACCGAGATCCGCGCGCGCAAGGACGGCATCGCCATCGATATCGCAAGTTGAGCCGGCCGCAGGGCCCGGCGCCCCTTACGGCCGCAGGGCCGCCCCGTGCCCCCGATGTGGCGGGAAGGCGGAGGAGGGCACGGCAGGCCGAGAAGGAACGGAACGTTAACGAGGAAAGTTTGGTACCGAGATGACTGAAGAACGCAAGCAGAGGAAGGTGCGCCAGGGCACGGTGGTCTCCGCCGCCGCCGACAAGACCTGCGTGGTCGAGGTCAAGGTGCGCAAGCCGCATCCCATCTACGGGAAGATGATGACCCGCACCAAGAAGTTCCATGCCCACGACGAGGCGAACGCGGCCGGCGTGGGCGATGTCGTGACCATCATGGAGACGCGCCCGTTGTCCAAGCTCAAGAGATGGCGCCTGCTCGACGTCGTCGAGAAGGCGAAGTAGGAAAGGTGGGCCTTATATGATCCAGGCAGAGACCATGCTCCAGGTCGCCGACAACTCCGGTGCGCGCAAAGTCCAGTGCATCAAGGTCCTCGGCGGCTCGAAGCGCCGCTACGCCGGCCTGGGCGACGTGATCGTCTGCGCCGTCAAGGAGGCCACGCCCAACGGCAACGTCAAGAAGGGCGAGGTCGTCCGCTGCGTGATCGTGCGCGTGAAGAAGGAGGTCCGCCGCAAGGACGGCAGCTACATCAGGTTCGACCAGAACGCTGCGGTCGTCATCGACGCCAACGGCGCCCCGCGCGGCACCCGTATCTTCGGGCCGGTCGCCCGCGAGCTGCGCGACAAACGGTATATGAAGATCGTCTCGCTTGCCCCCGAGACCCTGTAAGAGACGGGATGGACCATGACGAAGGCAAAGACAAAGACGAACGCGAAGATGAAGATACGCAAGGGCGACACCGTCAAGGTGATCAGCGGCAAGGACATAAACGTCACGAGTGCCGTCATGCGCGCCCTGCCCGAGCAGCGCAAGGTCGTCGTGGAGAAGGTCGGCATCGTCAAGAAGGCCCAACGCCCCACGCGCGACAACCCCTCCGGCGGCATCATGAGCATCGAGAGGCCCATCGCGGTCTCCACCGTCATGCTCGTCTGCCCCAAATGCTCCCAGCCGACCCGTGTGGGCATCAGGGTCTTCGAGGGCAAGAAGCTGCGGGTGTGCAAGAAGTGCGGCAAGGACATCGACTGAGGCATCAGGTGAAGCCAGGGCGTTACGAAAGGAAGTATCGTGACAGCGAGACTCAAAGAGAAGTACCAGACAGAGATCTCCTCGAAGCTCGGCGAGCAGCTGGGGATAGGCAACGTCAACCGGATTCCGACGCTTGAGAAGATCGTCGTGAACATGGGGGTCGGCTCGGCGGTCGCAGACAGCAAGCAGCTCGACGCGGCGGTCGCCGACCTGCGGGCCATCACCGGCCAGCAGCCCAGGATCTGCCGTGCCAAGAAGTCCATCGCAAGCTTCAAGCTGCGTACCGGCATGCCCATCGGCGCCAAGGTCACGCTGCGCGGGACGCGCATGTGGGAGTTCCTCGACCGTCTCCTCTCGACGGCCATACCGCGCGTCCGTGACTTCCGGGGCATCTCCACCACGAGCTTCGACGGGCGCGGCAACTACTCGCTCGGCATCACCGAACAGCTGATCTTCACCGAGATCGACTACGACAAGGTGGACCGCGTCCGCGGCATGGACGTCACCTTCGTCACCACGGCAACCAACGACGGGGACGCGCGCGCGCTGTTCGATGCGCTGGGCTTCCCCTTCAAGCGGAATCAGTGAGCAAGGAGATATCTGTGGCTAAGAAATCGATGATCGCCAAGGCCAAGCGCGAGCCCAAGTTCTCGACCCGTCAGCACAACCGCTGCGCCCGCTGCGGGCGCCCGCGTGCGTATTACCGTCAGTTCGGGCTGTGCAGGGTCTGCCTGCGGGAACTTGCGAGCAGGGGCGAGCTGCCCGGTGTCCGCAAGGCGAGCTGGTAGGATATGAAGGAATCATAGGAGGTTATCATGTCAATGACAGACCCCATAGCCGATATGCTCACGCGGGTGCGCAACGCGAACTCTGCCGGCAAGGAGAAGGTGTCGATCCCCACGAGCAGGAAGCTCGTCGAGATCGCGCGTATCCTCAAGGAGGAGGGCTTCATCATCGACTATGAGACAATCGAGGCCAAGCCGGTCGGCGAGCTGGTCATCAGCCTGAAGTACGGCCCCCGGAGGCAAAGGACCATCCGAGGCCTCAAGCGCATCTCCAAGCCGGGACTGCGGGTCTATGCCGGCAAGGACGACCTGCCGCGCGTCCTCGGCGGCTTGGGAACCGCTGTCATATCCACCTCCAGAGGCGTGATGACCGACCGTGATGCCCGCAAGGCGGGCGTCGGCGGCGAGGTCATCGCGTACATCTGGTAGACGGGAAGGAATGCCGATCATGTCCCGTATCGGAAAGCAGCCCATCGAGCTGCCCGCCGCCGTCGAGGTGGCGATAGACGGTGCCACCGTCAAGGTCAAGGGCCCCAAGGGCGAGCTGGAGCAGACCCTCTCCTCCTATGTCGTCGTCAGGCAGGAGGACGCCAGGATCGTCGTCGAGCGCATCGACGACACGCGCGAGGCGCGCTCCTACCATGGCCTCTCGCGCACCCTTGTCAGCAACATGGTCGTCGGTGTGAGCGAGGGCTTCACCAAGGGCCTCGAGATCGTCGGCGTCGGGTACCGTGCCGCACTCAAGGGTCCCGACCTCGAGATGCAGCTCGGCTACTCGCATCCCGTGCTCGTCAAGGCGCCGGAGGGCATCTCCTTCGAGGTGCCGCAGCCCACTTCCATCAAGGTGAGCGGCATCGACAAGCAGCAGGTCGGACAGGTCGCCGCCGACATCCGCAAGTGGCGCAAGCCCGAGCCCTACAAGGGCAAGGGCATCCGTTACGAGGGCGAACATGTCCGCAGGAAGCTCGGCAAGGCTGCCGGCAACGCATAGACGCAGAGGATTCGCGCTGCCGCCCCCGTCCTTGGGACGTGGGCAGGGCAGCCGGGAACAGGGAGTTTGGAAGATGGACAGGCAAAAGGAAAAGGCAGCAGGGCTCAGGCGTCGGCAGAGGCGTGTGCGCGGCAAGGTCAGCGGCACCGCCGCCGTCCCGCGCCTGCGCGTGACGCGTTCCAACGGCAACATCTATGCCCAGGTCATCGACGACGTGGCGCGCAGGACCCTTGCGGCCGCCTCGTCGCTTGACGCGGAGTTCAAGAAGCAGGACGGGAACGGCGCGACCGTCGACGGCGCCCGCGTGGTAGGAGGCCTCATCGGAAGGCGTGCCCTGGACGCAAAGATAGAGTCCGTGGTCTTCGACCGCGGAGGGTACCTCTTTCATGGCAGGGTCAAGGCCCTGGCGGATGCCGCCCGCGAAGCCGGGCTGAGGTTTTAGGAAGGCTGGTCGATAGATGGCAAAAACAAAGTCAAAGTCGAAGGCGGCTGCGGTCGAGCTGCAGGAGAAGGTTGTCTATATCAACCGCGTCTCCAAGGTCGTCAAGGGCGGCCGCCGCTTCGCGCTGACCGCCCTGGTGGTCGTAGGCGACGGCGCCGGCAGGGTCGGCGTCGGCATGGGCAAGAGCACCGAGGTGCCCATCGCCATCAAGAAGGGCGTCGAGGATGCCAAGAAGAACCTCATAACCGTCCCTTTGACCGCAGAGGGCACCCTTCCTCACGAGATAGTCGGCACCTACGGCGCCGGCAGGGTGCTCCTCAAGCCGGCGACCCCCGGTACCGGCGTCATCGCCGGCGGGCCGGTGCGCGCGCTTCTGGAGCTTGCGGGCGTGAAGAACGTGCTCTCCAAGTCCCTGGGCACCAACAACGCGATGAACATCGTGAAGGCGGCCGCCGAGGGCCTGAAGGAGCTGTCCAGCCCCAGCGAGGTCGCGAAGCGCCGCGACACCACCGTTGCGAGGATATACGGCTGGAAGGAGGGATAGGACATGACGGACGCGAAGAAGAAGGCGGCGGGCGCGAAGAGGACCCTCAGGGTCACGCAGGTGCGCTCGACCATATCCTGCCCCTTCGACCAGGGCAGGACCATCAAGGCGCTCGGCCTCGGGAAGATAAACCGCTCGGTCGAACATGTGGACAACCCTGCGGTACGTGGTATGATCTTCAAGGTCAAACATCTGGTGAAGGTGGAGGAGATTTAGATGCAGTTACATGACCTGGCTCCGGCCCCAGGCTCCACCAGGCCGCGCAGGCGCAAGGGGCGCGGCAACGCCGCCGGCCTCGGCACGACGGCAGGGCGCGGCACCAAGGGCCAGAAGTCCCGTGCGGGCGGCGGCAAGAGCAACGGCTTCGAGGGCGGCCAGACGCCGCTGGCCCGTCGCCTTCCCAAGCTCCCGGGCTTCCGCAACATCAACCGCGTCGAATACGTCCCTGTCAACGTCGGCCGCCTTGACGCGGCCTTCCAGGACGGCGAGGTCGTCGACGGCGACTCGCTTGTCGCCAAGGGCATCACCAAGCATGTCGGCGACCCTGTGAAGGTGCTTGGCGACGGCGTGCTCGCCAAGAGGCTCACGGTAAGGGTGGACAAGGTATCGGCCAGTGCGGCCACGAAGATCGAGGCTGCGGGAGGAAAGGTGGAGCCGCCTTGCTAAGCGCGATCATCAATGCGTTCCGGGTCCCCGACCTCCGCAAGAAGATCATCTTCACCTTGGCGATCATTGCGCTGTACCGCCTCGGTTCCTTCGTGACGGTGCCCGGCGTCAACGCCGCCGAGCTCGTCGAGGCCTTCCAGTCTGCGGCGGGCAACGCCGCCCTGCTGTTCCTCAACCTGTTCTCCGGCAACGCGCTCTCGAAGTTCTCGGTGCTCTCGCTCGGCATCATGCCCTACATCACCGCGTCCATCATCATGCAGCTCATGCAGGGGGTCATACCCTCGTTGCAGCGCTGGGCGCGCGAGGGGCAGACCGGGCAGAAGAAGATAACGCAGATCACCCGCTACCTGACCCTCGGGCTGGGCCTCATCAATGCCATCGGCTACCTGCTGCTGTTCCAGAACCAGTACGGCGTCCGCTTCGCGACCGGCGAGGGTGCGCCCCCCGAGATGCTCACGAGCTTCGTCATCGTGTTCACCTTGGTGGCAGGCGTCGCCCTTATCATGTGGATGGGCGAGCTCATCACGCAGCGCGGCATCGGCAACGGCATGTCCCTCATCATCTTCGCGAACATCGTCGCCAGCTTCCCGAGCGCGATCTTCGACTCTGCGGTCACGCAGGGCGCCGCGTTCACGGTGCTCGTCATCCTCATCGTCCTGCTGGTGATACCCGGCATAGTCCTCATCGAGCGCGCGCAGCGCCGCATCCCCGTCAACTACGCCAAGCGCATACAGGGCCGCCGCGTCATGGGAGGGACCTCCACCTACATCCCCCTCAAGGTCAACGGCGCCGGCGTCATCCCCATCATCTTTGCCAGTGCGCTGCTGTACTTCCCCGCACAGCTCGCCGCATTCTTCAACGTGGGCTGGCTGACCAGCCTGTCCAATGCGCTTGCGGCCGACAGCTGGGTCAACTGGGTGCTCAATGCCGTCCTTATCGTGTTCTTCTGCTTCTTCTACACCTCGATGGTGTTCAACCCGGAGGATACGGCGAACAACCTGCGCAAACAGGGAGGGTTCATTCCCGGTGTCCGCCCCGGTGTCAATACGGTGCAGTACATCAAGAACGTGCTGAACCGCATCACGCTGCCGGGCGGCATCTACATCGCCCTCATAGCGGTGATTCCCAGCATCCTGTTCTCGATGACCGGCGACACACTGATCAGCGCCTTCGGCGGCACCTCCATCCTCATCATGGTCGGCGTCGCGCTCGACACGATGAGCAAGCTGGAAAGCCAATTGAAAATGCATCATTACGAGGGCTTCTTCAAGTAGCCCCTTCCTCGTGACGGTTCTCTCTATGGTTTAAGGAGGACACTATGAACATCGTCCTGTTAGGGGCTCCCGGTGCCGGCAAGGGCACACAGGCGGCGAAGCTCGTCGCATCCTACGACATCCCCCATATCTCGACCGGCGACATCCTCCGTGCCGCCGTCAAGGCGTCCACCCCTCTTGGCCTTGAGGCGAAGTCCTATATGGACAAGGGCGGGCTCGTGCCGGATACGGTGGTCATCGGCCTGGTGAAGGAGCGCCTGAAGGAGGCGGACACGGACAAGGGCTTTGTCTTGGACGGCTTCCCGCGCACCAGCACGCAGGCGGTCGCGCTTGCCAGCGAGCTGGCCGAGCTGGGGCGCGACATCGATGCCGCCATTGCGGTGCAGGTGGACCCTGAGGTCATCGTCGGTCGCCTGACCTCGCGCAGGCTCTGCAGGAGCTGTGGCTACATCGGCTCCGAGGCCGATGCGTGCTGCCCACTGTGCTTCGGCGAGATGTACCAGCGCGACGACGACAGGCCCGAGACCGTGCGGAACCGCCTCGAGGTCTACGAGCAGTCCACCTCGCCGCTCATCGAGTACTATCGTGGCAGCGACCTGCTGGTCGAGATCGACGGCGACCGTCCTGCCGACGAGGTCTTCGCCTCGATACAGGCCGCGTTGAACACGGCGTGATAAAACTCAAGACAGCCGACGAGATCGAGGCGATGCGCGAGGCCGGCCGTGTGAGCGCCAAGGCGCTGCGCAAGACCGGCGAGCTGGTTCGCCCGGGCATCTCCACGCTGGACCTTGACCGCTTTGCCGAGAACCTCATCCGCATGGAGGGCGGGGTGCCTGCATTCCTCGGGTACGGGGGCTTCAGGGGCTCGATCTGCTCCTCACTCAACGACCAGGTCGTCCACGGCATACCCTCGAAGGAGGTCGTCCTTCAAGAGGGGGACATCATCTCGATAGACACGGGTGCGATCATAGGGGGCTGGGTAGGGGACAACGCGGCGACCTTCGCGGTGGGGGAGATAGACCCTGCGACTGCACGGCTGCTCGAGGTCACGGAACGTTGCATGTGGGACGGTGTCGAGGCCGCCCGTATGGGCAACCGGCTCGGGGACATCGGCTTTGCGGTGCAGAGCCGCGCCGAGCGTGCGGGCTTCGGCGTGGTGCGCGAATACGTCGGCCATGGCATCGGCCACGACATGCACGAGGATCCCAACGTGCCGAACTTCGGGCGCAAGGGGCAGGGCATCAGGCTCAAGAAGGGCATGGTCCTTGCCATCGAGCCCATGATAAACCTAGGTTCCCCTCAGACCCGGGGGCCCTTCGACGACCAATGGACCGTCTATACTGCCGACGGCACGCCCTCGGCGCACTTCGAGAGGACCGTGGCGATAACCGAGGACGGCCCCCTCGTCCTCACCGCCGAGTAGCGTTCTGGCTCAACGGGCCGTCTTGGCGCCGCTTCGTCGTCCCCGTGCCCTTGCTGCCCGGTGCGGCTCCGCCTATCCGGTGCTATTTCGTCGTGATCAGCTCTTTGAACCGCGATGCCAGAAACTCGCTGCCCTCGGCCTCGAGCTGCTCGTAGGCGCTGAGGAGCTTGCGTCCTTCGGCGGTGAGGGTGGAGCCACGTGCGCCGTCGCGGTCGATGAGGTTGAAGCCGAAGCCCGCCTCGGTCTCCTTGGTGATGCGCCAGGCCTTGCTGTACGCCATGTGGATCTTCTTGGCGGCGGCGTTGAGGGAGCCGAGGTCGTCGACGCCGCGCATCAGGGTCGCGATGCCTTTGCCGAAGGTGCCCTCTTCGACCTTCTTGCCCGCATAGAAGGTGATACGGAGTTGCAGACCGAGGTGCTTCATGCTTTTCATTGTCAGTCATCCTTGTCGGTAGCCGTTTGCATGGTCGTGACGGCGGGAGCGGTATCCCCGTCCCGTATGGCCATGCGACCTGTCGCGAACCATTATACTCCTTATACATAAAGTGAGCGCGAGAATATTCTACTGTTTCTATCTAAGTGTGTTCACACCCCTACTGTCATTCCGAGTCCTGTGAGGAATCTTCGGCTGCGAAGCAGCCGACCGTGGGTCGAGGCGCCTTTCGGCCGCAGTCGACCGCTTGCGCGGTCGAGGATCCCTCGGCAGGCTCGGGATGATAGCGGGGCTCGGGATGGCAGCGGGGCTCGGGATGACAGCGGGGCTCGGGATGGCAGCGGGGGTGTGAACAGTAACCTATCTAACGCTTCACAAGATTAAGATATGATAATGTGGCATCCTTTGACGGCGATCTTTTGCAGTGATGTTACAATTCAAACGAGAGGAGACCTCATCGGAAGTTGGAGGCAGTATGTTCTCCAAGTTGCGCATCCAGTTCAAGATCACCGTTCTTCTGATAGCCCTGCTCATAGTGGCAGTCGTGCTCAACATCGCCTGGAGCAACTATACGCAGGTGCGCCAGGCGGAAAGGGAGATGCTCGAGAAGACCCAGATCCTCAACCAGGAGATGAGGGCCGTCTGGGAGTTCATCGACATAAATCAGAGCCGTATCGATACCGACGCCAACGGCGACTACAACTTCAAGAACATATACTGTGCCATCGCGGGGAAGAGCGTGGCGGTCCTGTTCATGCGCGATACCGACTATACGGTCAAGTACGTGAGCCTGGAGCCTCGGCGCTCCAACAGCAGGCCCGACGCATTCGAGCGCGAGGCGTTGGAATCCTTTGCGCTGTCCGGCCAGGACGACGAGATCTACCAGATAACGACGTATGGGGACCGGGAGGTCTTTCGCTATACCACGCCCATCTTCATCAAGGAATCCTGCCTGAACTGCCATGGCGACCCCAAGGGGGAGATCGACATAACGGGGCACCCCAAGGAGGGGCTGAAGAACGGCGACCTTGCCGGCGCGGTCAGCATCGTCATGCCCATCGACCTGTATATGACGGGCATCCAGCAGAACATACTCCAACAGTCGCTCTATTTCTTTGTCGTCATCGCGCTTTTGATAACCATCGTCTACCTCGCCATCTCACTTCTGGTGACCCGCCCGCTCAGACGGGTAGAGAGCGCCATCGAACAGATCGAGGGCGGGAACCTCGATATCGACCTGAACGGCAGCAGGTCGTCAGGGGAGATCAAGGTCCTTGAGCAGAAGTTCTCGTCCATGGCGCAGCAGCTCCAGAGTTCGTATGACAACCTTGAGAAGCAGGTCGACGACAGGACGCGGCAACTGGCAAGCGCCAACCGCATCCTCGAGGAGCAACGCATAGGACTGAAGGAGGCAAACGACCTGTTGCAGTCGGAAAGTCAGTACAAATCGGACTTCCTCGCCATCATGAGCCACGAGCTGCGAACGCCTCTGACCTCCATACTCGCGTTCGCCGAGATATGCGAGGAATCCAACGGGGCGACCTCCGAGAAGGACAGGACGGCCATCAGGGAGATCAAGGAGAACGGCTACGTTCTGCTCCATATGGTCAACAACATTCTGGAGGTCGCGCGTATCGACGCAGGCAAGACCGAGCTCACCTGCGAATGGGTCGATATGGTAGACCTGCTGAGCACGGTGGAGACTTCGATGCGGCCGTTGGCGAACAAGCGGCAGATCGAATTCGAGACCCAGGTCTCGCCCGGTACGCCGTTGATCTACACCGACTGGGAGAAGCTGCGGCGCATCCTCGAGAACCTCGTGTCGAACGCGGTGAAGTTCACGCAACGCGGCGGTTCGGCCCGGGTCGACGTGCGCCCCGTCGCACGGGAGATACAGATACGGGTAAGCGACACGGGAATCGGGATAAAGGAGCGCGACATACCCAGGGTGTTCGAGAAGTTCACCCAGCTGGACAAGTCCTCTCACCGACGCTACAGCGGCTCGGGGCTGGGACTTGCGGTGGTCAAGGAGCTTACGGAGGCAATGGGGGGATTCGTCGAAGTCGAGAGCGCGTTCAAGAAGGGTTCGACGTTCATCGTGCACATCCCCATACATGAGAAGGAGTGGGACGACAATGAAGATATTGCTGGCTGACGACGAGCCCAGTATTGCCAGCGTGGTCCGTCGCATCGTTGAGGACGGCGGATTCACGTTCTGCCATGCCCAGGATGGGCAGGAGGTCTTCCCCATCGCGGCCGAAGAGAGGCCCGACCTCATCATACTCGATGTCATGATGCCCAAGATGAACGGCTTTCAGGTGTGCAGGCAGCTTCGACAGAAGGGCGTGCTCAGCCCCATCCTCATCCTCTCCGCCAAAGGCGACCTGGTCGACAAGGAGGTGGGGTTCTCGGCCGGGGCCGACGACTACCTGGTCAAGCCGTTCAGCCCCGAAGAACTGCTCATGCGCATCAACGCGCACCTGCGGCACCACGACCGCATCGCGGTGGCCCAGTCGCAGAGCATCGTTGCGGGAGACCTGGAGATCGACGTCGAGCGCCATCGCGCTACGCTCCGGGGCGAGGACGTGACGCTCACTCCCAAGGAGTTCCTGATATTGTCCCTGCTTGCCCGCCATCGTGGCGAGATATTCACGCGCGAGCAGGTAATCAAAGAGGTATGGGGCGAGGAGTTCATCGGCGAGACCTCCAGCGTCGCGGTCTTCATCAGAAAGTTGCGCGAGAAGATCGAGGACGACCCCTCGCACCCCCGCTTCATAAAAACAATCCGCAATGCCGGGTATATCTTTGCTGCATAGGGAAGTGCCAGTCCATTCATCGGCACTTCCCCGGGTTTGCTTAAGAAAAGATAATCCAACTTTAATCGTGTCACTATCGCTTGGGAAGCGGGCGTTTGCTAACGTTTCCGAGAGGAACGTACCGATATGCATGAAAAGAACAAGGAGGAGCCATGGGTATGTCTGAGAAGGAGAGAGCCGGCAAGGAGAGGCAGGGTTTCTCGCGGCGCAGCTTTGTCAAAGGGGCGGCGGCGGTCGCCGCAGCCGGTGCAGCCGCCGGGTCGGTCTGGGCCTGTGCGCCCAAAGCTCCCAGCGAGGACGAAGAGGCCGTGGAGGCGAAGACCGAACGTTTCGCAGGGGTATGCCGTGGCAACTGTGCCGGCGGCTGCTTCCTGGACGTGCATGTGCGCGACGACAAGGTCGTGCGCACGACGGCACGGGACCTGCCCGACCCCGACTATACGCGCATCTGCACAAAGGGCATCACCCATCCCGCGCGCATCTACAGCGCCGAACGCCTGCAGTACCCTATGCGGCGTGTGGGCGAGAGGGGCGCGGGCGAGTTCGAGCGCATCGGTTGGGACGAGGCGCTTGACGAGATTGCCCAAAAATGGCAAGGCTACGCCGAGGAGTTCGGCCCGGCATCCATGGCCGTCATGTACGGCAGCGGCAACTATGCCATCTGCAGCGGGGTGGGTCTGGCAGGTGCCACGGACCGTTTTATAAACGTTGTGGGCAGCTCATACATTCCGCTCAACGTAGACGCAGGGCACGGACGTGCCTTTGGCATCATCACGGGCAACACGCTCTATGGCACGAACAACGAGCCGGCAGACTTCAAGAACTCCAAAACGCTGATATGTTGGGGCGCAAATCCCAGCATATCGCAGCCCCACGTCATGCACTTTCTGATGAGCGCCAAAGAGCGGGGGGCAAAATATATAGTCATAGATCCCGCCTATAACGCCAATGCCGCCAAGGCAGACTGGCATATTCCCCTGCATTCCTCGACCGATGGCGCGTTGGCCTTCGGGGCCCTCAACGAGGTCCTGGCCCAGGGCTGGATACAGGAGGACTTTCTCCGCACCCGCACAGAGGCGCCGTTCCTCATCAAAGACGACGGCATGCTGCTGCGCATGAGCGACCTTGGCGTCGAGGCGCAAAAGGGCGACATCGACCCTTCGACAGGCGAGCCTGCCCTCATGGACCCCCTCGTGGTATTCGATGAGGCCACCGGCGGGCCCGTGGCGGCAGAGGACGCCACAAAGGCAGCGCTGGAAGGGGTAAGCGAGGTAAACGGCATAGCGGTAAAGACGCAATTCGCTTTGTTGCGGGAGCTGGCAAGCGCGTACAGCCCGGAAAGGGCCTCTGAGCTATGCGGCGTTTCCGCCGACGACATTCGCGAACTGGCACGTGTCTACGCCCAAGAGGGCCCGGTCAACACCTATGCGTTGTTCGGCAGCAACCACTACAAAAACGGGCACTACAATTACTGGTCGCTCTACGCCTTGTCATTGGTGACCGGCAACTCGGGCAGCCCGGGTGCGGCGGTGGGCTTCTCCGAGCTGTTGCCGCTCATAGCGAACTTCGTCGGCACCTTGTACCCGACCGACCAGGACGGAAACCCGGCACAGGGTCGCGGTGTCCAGTTTACTATCAACAAAATCCCCGAAGTCCTGGACACGGGTCTCTATGCGGGCGAGCCCGCCCCCCTCAAAGGCGTCTACGTCATGTGCGCCAATCCCATGGCCACGATGGCGCAACGCGAAAGGACGAAGTATTGGCTCACCAACATCGAGTTTGTTGTCGTGGCCGATATGAACATGACGGAGACAGCCACCTATGCCGACATACTTTTGCCCGCAGCACACTGGTTTGAGACTACCGACCTGTTCACAAGCTACAGCTCCGCTCCCTATATCCTTTGGCAGGACAAGGTCATAGAGCCGCAGTTCGAGGCCAAAAGCGACTTTGACATCATGAAACTGCTTGCGGACAAGATGGGCTATGGGGAGTTCTTCGACATGAGCGAGGAGGACTACATAGCGCTCTGGCTGGACAGCGATGCGGCTAGGGCCATGGGCATCAGCTTCGAGCAGGTCAAAGCCGACAAAGTCGCCCGTATACTGCCGGGAGAGACCTTCGTTTCGTTCGAAGACGGCGTATACGCCACTCCTAGCGGGCGGGCGCGGTTCTACCAGGAAACGGTGACCCCCGACTACGACATCGGACAGCAGATAGACGAGACCAAGGAAAAGGTCCCTTATTGGGAGCCGGCGACAGAGGCCGACGTGAACAGTCCCATACGCGCCACGTACCCCTATCAGGTTCTGTCGGAGCATATGCGCACGCGCACCCATACCCAATGGTGGGACGTGAGGTATATGGACGACTATGAACCCGACCCCATGGTGCGTCTGAACCCCGACGACGCCGCGACTTTGGGCATCACGGAAGGCGACGAGGTCAAGCTGAGCAATGCGCGCGGGTACGTGGTGATGAAGGCGACGATCAACAGCGGGCTTCCCCGCGGCATGGTGTCCAGCCCGCGCAGCTTTCAGGCCGACGAGTTCATCGACGGCCATTTTGCAGACATATCCAGCAATGAGTTCAACCAGGTGTGCGCCAACCAGGCGTTCAATGATGTGGCCGTGACCATCGAGAGACTCTGAGAGGTGATACCGTATGACCCAATATGGAATGGCAATAGACCTCAATCGTTGTTTTGGCTGTCAGACCTGCGCGTCCGCCTGCAAGGTAGCCAACAATCTGCCCAAAGGGCTGTCGTACAATGTGGTTTTCACCAAAACCGACGACGATTACCGCAACCCAGGGGTGGCAGTGGCCAAGGGCGCACTGGCAAACGACAATGCGGGCGGCACCTTCCCGGACTGCACGCTCAGCTTCTTTCCCAAGGCGTGCCAACACTGTGCCAAGCCGGCCTGCGTGGCGATATGCCCTACCGGAGCCAGCACCAAGGACGAGGACGGCATCATCTCCATCGATTACGGGACCTGCATCGGCTGCGGCAGTTGCATTCAGGCCTGCCCCTACGATGTGCGCACGCTGCTTGAGGAGGAAAGCGAATACTATCTCGACCTGGCGATCGGCGAGGCGGACGCGCCTCCTCACAGGATAGCGACTGTGGAGAAATGCACCTTTTGCAAGAACCTCGTCGGTCGTGACGACGTGCCTGCGTGCATGCAGCTCTGCCCGGCCCGTGCCCGGCACTGGGGCGACCTTGACGACCCGGAGTCTGCTCCCAACAAGGCGAAGGAAGGACGCGAGGTCTTACGGTACCTCGAAAGCGAAGGTACCGAGCCCTGTGTCTTCTATCTGATGTGAAGACAAGAAAAAGATGACGGCAGCCGAGAGGGTCGCGGGCACGATCGCTGTGGACGTTCAGCAGAGACAGGCTGTCGCCTGCGCCGACATGGCGGAGCTTTTCTCGGCCGCCTTCTCTTTTCCTTCGTTGGAACTGGCGCAGGCCTTACGTGCGGGAGCAGTGGCACACGACCTGTGTGCCTGCCTTTCTGAGCTCGGCGTATCCGAGTCCTGTCTCCACAAGGTCGAGGTGCTCGGTCGGGGGCTTTCTCCCCAGGGTCTTCAAAGCGACACAGGTTCCCTCCTTGACGAGCTCAAAAGGGAGTATTTCCGGTTGTTTCTTGCTCCGGGAAGGCTCGTGGCCGTCTATCCCTACGAAAGCGCCTTCCGCTTCGTTGCGCAAGGAGGCGAGGGTCCTCCCGCCCTGTTCGTCAACCCTTGCACCGTGGATGTCGAGGCCTGTCTCAGGCGTGCGGACGCGCTCCCCGCCGACTACCGGAAGGAGCCGGTCGACGCTGTTTTTCGGGAACTCGACTTCCTGCGCCTGCTTTACACCCATGTCGCCGTCTCGCTCAACGAGGCTGCGGGCGACGGTGCCGATGCAGGCACCGATGCAGGCGACGGTGCCGACGCAGGCGGCAACGCCAGGCTTTGGGCAGAGCAGCTCCAGTCCTTCAGGGCCGCCCATGTCGACAGCTGGATGCCCCGGTTCTTTGAACGCGTCAAAAAGGAGGCGCGCCATGAGGTCTATGCACGCTTGGCGGCCTCGGCGCTCGTGTCCCTTGAGAATATGCCGGATATCAGTCAATGGAGCTTGCCGTGACCTTCCTTTTCACCTTGATCGGTGCTACGGTTTTCACCTTCGCCTTCAGAAACCTCATCAAGCGTCACCCCCTTGTCTTTTATGGGCTGGCCGTTCTGTTCGACGTGGTGTTTTTTGCGAGGAGCGTGTTTCCCCTCCCGGCGCTCATCGACCGCACGTTCCTCGCCCTCATGCAGAGGTGCCTGCTGGCGGAGGCCTTCTTCGTGATCGTCATGTATGTCGGCGTCTTTTCTGAGAGATCGCGGGTCCGCAGCTACCTGGCACCCATACGTGCCGAGTTGTCCATCATCGCCTGTTACCTCGCGCTCGGCCACGTGGTGGCGTATCTGGGCTCTTTCGGGGCCCACGTGCTCGCAAACGGGGCCGCCTACAGCATGAACCTCGTCGTCTCCTTTTGCATCTCCCTTGTTCTGCTTGCCCTGCTCGTCCTCTTGGGGGTCACCTCGTTCACACGTTTGAAAAGGCGCCTTGCGACAAGGACCTGGAAGCGGATACAGCTGCTCGCCTACCCGTTTTTCGCTCTCACCTACATCCATATGCTGCTCTTCTTGTTGCCTGCGGCGCTTCAGGGCGCCGTGGCATCGAGCATAAGCGTCATCTGCTATTCGGTGGTGTTCGTCTTCTATGCGGTCGCACGCATCGGGGCGGCCATGAGGAGACGACGGTCCGCCCCCGTCTTCTTAAGGAAGGCGCTTCCCTAGGGAGGCGCCGATTAATCCACTTTCGCGCCGTTTTTAGTCGTGTTATGCCGAGCGCTTCAGCGCTCGGCACTGTCTTAGTCTCACATCGCGTCCAATTCACGCATCTGGG
>JAISGJ010000150.1 GCA_031263105.1 Coriobacteriales bacterium | reverse complement strand
GCCCCCCCCCCCCCCCCCGGGCCCCCACTGTCATTCCGCGCCGGCCGCGTAACCCTCGCCCGCCCCCGCGGTCGACCGCAGGTCGAAGGGCCCCCCGACCTGCCGTTGGTCGCTTCGCGATCAAGGATTCCTCGACAGGCCCGGGGTGGCGGTGGTGGCCCGGGGTGGCGGTGGGGGGTCGGGGCCCGGGGTGGACAGTGGGAGTGCGGAATGTAACCTGTGCAGGGCACGTGCAACGGGTATAATGTCCGAGTGTGAGGCTCATGCGGAGAGAGGGTCGGCCCATGCGGACAGGGGAGCCGGCCCATGCCCCTAGGGAGACGATGATCAAGCATTGTACACCGCCTTCCGGTCGATTTGCCCCGTCCCCGCCCGTGCGAACGGTGGCATTACCGCGAGTAGTGCCGCCGCCCGCCCGAACAGGGACGGGGCAAATCGACTCGGAATTCGGTGTACAATGCTTGATCATCGTCTCCCTAGGGAGGCGCTAGCGTGAAGGAGGAGAGCATGGCCCAGGTGTACTTCACGACGATGCGGGTGGCGTCGGACGACAGCGTGCCTGCGAAGCTGCGGAGGCTTCTGGCGGCGGCGGGCCTGGAGGGGATGGACCTTTCGGGCAAGTACGTCGCCATCAAGACGCATTTCGGCGAGCAGGGCAACGTGTCGTTCCTCAGACCCGCCTACACACGGACGATCGCCCAGGAGGTGAGGCGGCTTTCCGGCAAGCCCTTCGTCACCGACTGCAGCACCCTGTACATCGGCATGCGCAACGACCTTATCGACCACTTGGAATGCGCACGGCTCAACGGGTTCAACCACGACTCCTGCGGCTGCGAGGTCGTCATAGCCGACGGGCTGCGCGGGGACGACGAGGTGGTGGTCCCCGTGCCGGACGGCACATACGTCCAGGAGGCGCGCATCGGCCGCACCGTCCTCGATGCCGACGTCCTCGTCTCGCTCACCCATGCCAAGGGCTGCGCCTCGGCGGCCTTCGGCGGCACCCTCAAGAACCTCGGCATGGGCTGCGGCTCACGCGCAGGCAAGATGGTCATGCACTCGAAGGGCATGCCCAGCGTCATCGCCGAGAAGTGCACCGGCTGCCGCAAATGCCTGAAGAGCTGCGCCCATGCCGCCATCGACATCGCTGGGCACAAGGCCCTCATCAACGGCAACTGCGTGGGCTGCGGCCACTGCATCAGCTATTGTCCCCAGAAGGCGGTCAATCCTGCCTGGAACCGCAACTGGGAGGACATGCACATGAAGATTGCCGAGTACGCGGCCGCCGTCGTGCGGAACACGCAGAGCCTGCATGTGGCGGTCGCCATAGACGTCACCCCGCAGTGCGACTGCTTCGCCGGCAACGATTCCCCCGTGGTGCCCAACGTGGGCATGTTCGCGTCGTCGGACCCCGTTGCGCTGGACCAGGCGGTGGCGGACGCCATCAACGCGCAACCGGTCATCGCCGGCAGCGCCCTGTCGGAGAAGTACGCCGCCGCCCCTTCCGACGGAGAGGGGACGGACCACCTGCATGCCATCAACCCTTCCTCGGACTGGGTCGTCTCGCTCGTCCACGCCGAGGAGCTCGGCATCGGCACCCGTAGCTATGACCTCGTAACGGTCGGCTAGAGAAGTGCCGATTAATCCCCTTTCTGTCATTGCGAGGAGCGAAGCGACGAAGCAATCCATCCGTGGCCTGCGGGTCTCCGACTGGATTGCTTCGCTTCGCTCGCAATGACGGGATACATCGGCACTTCTAGGCGCCAGGCACGATCTCGATAGGCGCGTTCTCGACAGGGGCGACCTCGAAGCCCTCGGCGTCCAGCTGAGGGGCGCCGGCGGCGATGCGCCTGTCCACCAGGTTGCGGGCGGCCGGGACGGAGGCCAGCAGGGTCACGCCCATGACGAGGCTCGCCGCCAGGGCCATTATCCAGGCGGGCACGAAGGAGAGGAAGGCGTCGAAGAACACGCCGGAGACCACCGCCCCCACGGCCGCGCCGAACAGCTCGAAGGCCGTGACGATGCCGGTGACCAGGCCGAGGTCCTTCTTCCCGTACTCCTTCACCACCATGACCGGAGGCGAGACCGTGCCCATGCAGGTGCCGAAGCCGAAGGCCACGGCGGCCACGAGGGGCGCGACGTCGCTTTGCGGAAAGCAGAGCGCGACGGCGGCGACGGCGCAGGCAACGGTGCCGACGACGGTGCCGAAGCGCAGGCCGAAGCGGTCGTAGATGGCACCGAGCGCGATCTTTGCCACGATGACCACGCCCAGGTACAGCGACCAGACATACCCGGCCCAGATGGCATCGTGCCCGCCGGTGACGACCTCGTGGCCGTTCAGGGTGACGCTGGTCATATTGGAGACGGAATTGGTGATGACGGCCCCGTTGACGATGCCCATGGCGACGAACCCGAGGATCAGGAGCCAGAAGCCGCTGTTCGTTCGCAGCACCTTCCAGCCGACGGACACGGTGACGGGGACGTCCGGCGAGCGGTCGGGCCTGACCTTCTCCGTCTCACCGGAGCCGTAGGGGACGAGGCCCTTGTCGGCAGGACGGTTGCGGAAGGCCACCAGCGCGATGGGAAGGGCGGCACAGGCGGCGATGGTCGCAAGCACCAGAAAGGCCGGACGCCAGCCCCAGTTCACGATGATGGTGCTGGTAAGAGGGGAGAGCAGCACGCCGCCGAAGCCGGAGCCGGAGAGCGCGATCGAGACCGCCAGCCCCCGCTTCAGGGTGAACCAGTTGGCGGTCAGCACGCTGGCCAGAAGCCGGGTGCCGGCCACCACCACCATGCCGGCGACGACGCAGAGGGCGTAGAGCTGCCATATCTCCGTGATGAAGGAGAACAGCACCAGAACGACCGAGGTGGTGATGACGGTGACGCCGCCGAGGACGCGCGCGCTGACCTTGTCCACGAGTGCGCCGAAGGCAAGGCTGGCGAAGATGGCCACCACGGTGCAGAGCGACACGCCCGTGTTGAAGGCACCCATGGTGATGCCCAGGTCCTCGACGATATGCGCCTGGAACAGCGGTATGCAGTTGACGAAGATGGTGTAGCAGGTGGCCATGATGAGGAAGCCCCCCGCCACGATCCACCATCCGTAGAAGAACCTGCCCTGCCTCGTTCCCTGTTCTGTCATCGTCGGTCCCTTCAGCCTTGCCTCGTCCTGTTCTATGTCCAAGAGGGTTCCATAGTAACAAATCGACCGCACGGGCACAGCGCGCATAGGACAAAACGTGTCCTGTTACACGTCACACCCCCCCTGTCATTCCGAGCCTGCCGAGGAATCCTCGACCGCGCCAGCGGTCGACCGCAGGCCGAAGGGCCCCTGACCTGCCGTTGGACACTGCGTGTCCAAAGATTCCTCGGCGGAGCTCGGAATGACAGTGGGGGTGTGACGTGTAACCGTGTCCTTGCAAGGGTCCATAATCTGTTATAGTATGTATATAACAAAAGTCCTCACGCTGTGGAGGCAGTGCCAGCGACGGCAAAGGAGGCCTTCCGTGTTTCTCGCCATAGAGCCTGCCAGCGACGTCCCGCTCTACACGCAGATACGCAACCAGATAGTGGATGCGCTCGTGTGCGGCGAGCTCGTCGAGGGCGACAGGCTCCCCTCGGTGCGGCAGCTCGCCGTCGACCTCGGTATCAACCTGCATACCGTGAACAAGGCCTACCGCGTGCTCGCCGAGGAGGGCTACCTGCGCATCAACGGGCGCAGCGGGGCCCGCGTCATCGCGCCGCCCACGTATACCGCCAGCTACCTCGAAGGGCTCAGGGCCGCGCTCGTCCGCCTCGTCATCGAGGCACGAAGTCAGGGCATCGATTCAAAGCTGTTCCAAACGACCGTCAGGCAGGCCATTGCCGCAGGCGAGGCCGCAACCCGAAAAGGATAGGATCATGTTGCTTGCCATCCTGCTCATCGTTGACCTCCTGCTCATCACCTGCTTTGCCTTCATCCCCTATGTCACCCGTCGCACCGAGCTGTTCGGCGTCACCCTGCCCGCGCAGCACAGCCGTGACCCGCAGCTCATGCGTCTGCGCGCGTCCTATCGCAACCAGCTGCTCGCGGTCGGTGCGCTGCTCGTGGCACTCAGCGCCTGGCTCGGCCTCGCGTATCCCCTTGATGCCATGGCGCCGTTTTTCATCTATATGGCTGCGGTGTTCATCTACCTGCTCGTCTCGTTTGCTCTCTACCTGCCCAAGCATTTTACGATGAAGCGCATCAAGGTCGAGCGCGGCTGGGATGTGGTTCCTGTGGATAAGACCGGGGTCATCCTGGCCGACACCGCCCCGCCTGCGTGCGACGTCGTCTCACCGGCGTGGCTCCTGCTGTTTCCGCTGGTCATGCTGCTCACGCTCGGCGCGGTCTGGCTCATATGGCCGCAGGTGCCCGCTGTCGTGCCCATCCACTTCAACCTCGAGGGCATCGCCGATGGCTTTGCCGACAAGGGCCCCGTGCCGGTACTGCTGCCTGTTGGCGCACAGGCTGCAATGGCAGCCCTCTTCGCCTTTGTCTACCTTGTTATCCGCAAGACGAAACGCCAGATAGATGCGACAAATCCGCTCACGTCACGCCTGCAGGATGTGCGGTTCAGACGCCTGCTCAGCGGTTTTCTGATCGGTATGGGCGTTGCGCTTGAGCTCATGTTCGGCGCCTTGCTGGTGATGTCGCTTCTGGCCGTGGGGCAGATGTGGCTTGTTCTTGGCCCCTCACTGGGGCTGCTCGTGCTCGTGTTTGTTTTTGAAATCCCTACTTGCAATGAGTTGATATTTACAGTCAATAAACTGTGTTTACGCAGGTCGAGTTCTTTTGGGTACCTAAAGCTCGACAATTCATTACCCAAAATGGTCACTTTTTAGGGGGTAGAAAGCTAAATCTGCTGGTAGAGTGCTTGCAAGTATCAACTCACTGCAAGTAGGGATTTTTGTTTTTCTGGCAGTTCTCATGTTCAGGGTAGGGCAGGGCGGGAGCCGTCTGCGCGATGGGCCCACATCGGGCGCTGCGTCGCCCCCGGTCAACGTCAATGTCGACGACGACCGCTATTGGAAGCTCGGCCAGTTCTACGTCAACCCGGTGGATCCGGCGCTCTTTGTCGAGAAGCGCTTCGGCATCGGTTACACCTGCAACTTCGGTCGCCCCGCCGCGTGGGTCCTCATAGGGGCATTCGTCGCACTGAGCGTCGCGGCGTTCGTGGCGGTGTCTCTCGTTCTGCCCGCATGACGGTGGCTTGAAGTCTCGTTGGAAGTCTCAAGAGAAAGGTTCGACCGTCCAGTGGACGGTCGAAGGAGCGGCGAGCCTGCGAGCGCGACGAATGAATTGGCGAACGCGGGGAGGTATTGTCAGAGTCAAATGTATGAAGGAGTGTTGCTATGGAGTCGATTGGCTCAAATCCCGCCCCGCTTTACGACCTATTGGTATCGGTGCTGCCCGTGCTCGTGCCGCTGGCGCTTATCCAGATCGTCCTTCTGGTAAGCGCGTTGGTGAGCATATTCCGGCACACAAGCTACAAGGTGGGGACGCGGATACTCTGGGTGGTCGTGGTGCTTCTGGTAAACATCATCGGCCCCATCCTCTACTTCGTGCTCGGCCGCGCGGAGGAGTAGTAGTACTCAACAGTATGTCATTCCGAGCGGAGCGCCCATGCAGGGCGCGCAGCCGAGGAATCTTTGGGCGCGTAAGCGCCCAACTGGTCCGGCTGGGCGCTTACGCGTTCCGTGGGCCTGTCGGCCCGTTCTCGCTGAGAACAGTCCGCCGGACTGTTCTCCGGGCGCTCGAACCCAAAGATTCCTCGGCTCCGCTGCGCTCCGCTCGGAATGACAGTAGGAGTTGTGGACAGTAGGAGTTGCGCGCAGCAACAATTTTCACTGATGAAAGGAGAAGGAATTGACCTGTTTGACTCTCGAATCGGTGTCAAAAAGTTTTGGTGACCTCTCGGTGCTTAAGGACCTCTCGTTCGAGGTCAACGAGGGGAGCATCTTCGGCTTCATCGGCAAGAACGGCAGCGGCAAGACGACGACCATGAAGATAGTCGTCGGGCTGCTGAAGGCCGACCAGGGATGTGTCCATGTGCAGGGGAAGCGCGTTGACTTTGGCGAGACGGCGACCAACCGGCTGGTAGGGTTCTTGCCGGATGTGCCGGAGTTCTACGGCTTTATGAATGCGATGGAGTACCTGACCTTCTGCGGGAGAATCGCGGGCATGAACCCGACCGACATTCTCCGCAAGGCGAACGAGCTGATAGTGCTCGTCGGTTTGAAGGGAAGCGAGAAGCGTCGCTTGAAAGGATACTCGCGTGGCATGAAGCAGCGCCTCGGCATCGCGCAGGCGCTGATTCATGACCCCATCCTCCTCATCTGCGACGAGCCGACGAGCGCCTTGGACCCGGTGGGCAGGGCGGAGCTGCTCAACATCCTCTCGATGGTGCGCGAGCGGACGACCATACTGTTCTCCACCCATATTCTGGCCGATGTCGAGAGAATCTGTGATTACGTCGGGGTTCTGGACAATGGCTCGATAGCGCTCGAAGGCAACCTCGACACCATCAAGAGCGCGCATCGCAGCGATGTCATTGTCGTCGAACTGAGCGAGGCGGCGCAGGGCGCCGCTCCCCAAACCGTCGACAGGCTGCGGGAACTGCCCTTTGTCCGCAGCGTGCAATGGCAGGAACGGCTCATCCATGTCGGTGTCGGGTCGCTGGAGGCGGACGGCAGGCTGCTGCTTGCCGAGCTGGCGGGCAGTCCCTGTACCGTGCTCCGCTATCAGGTCCAGGAGCCCACGCTTGAGAATCTGTATCGGGCAGTTCTGGAGCCCTCTGAGGAGGTAGTCGCATGAACGGTTTTCTGGCTTTTCTCTCCGAGGAGGTCATGTACCTCGTCCGCTCGCAGCGCGTGCTCATCACCCTGCTGGTCTTTGCCCTTCTGGGATTGATGAATGCGCCGCTTGTATACTATATGCCTGAGATTTTGAAGCTTGCGGGCGCGGGGGACATTGCTGCTGGCATGGGCCTCTCTCAGCCAACCGCCCTTGATGCCTGGATGCAGTATTTCAAAAACGTCGGGCAAATGGGCATCCTGGCCGCTCTGCTGCTGTGCGGCTCGCTGCTCTCGGGGGAGAAGGGAAAGGGGACGCTCGTCCTGCCCTTGACCAAGGGCCTCGGGCGCAGCGGCGTCGTTATCGTAAAGTTCATCGCCATGAGCGGCCTGTGGACACTCGGCATGCTCGTTTCCGCCGCCACGAGCGCCGCTTACACGCTCTGGCTTTTCCCCGGCGAGGACGTGCCCCATCTTCTGCTGGGGATAGGCGCACTCTGGCTGCTCGGCATGTTCCTCCTGTCCCTTATCCTGCCTTCCTCGGTCATGTTCCGGGGCAGTTTCGGCGGTCTGATTGTCCCCGGAGCAGTCATTGTGGTATTGGGGATTCTCGGAGTCTTTCCCAACCTCATGTTCTGGAGCCCCCTGAACCTCGCCGGAGACCCCGTGCTGGTGATGGCAGGGGCAAAGGAAGCCGCCGACCTGCTCGTGCCGAGCCTCGTTGCGGCGACAGGAGCCGCAGCCTGCGTGGCGGCGTCAGTGGCCCTGTTCAGAAGATCTGTCGTTTGAGGGTTCCCCTTCAGAGCTACGGATGATATACTTTTGATATACAAGCGTAGTCTGTGGAAGGAGATCCCATGAGTCATGACGTCGCGGTTGCCCAGTGGGGGAACGCACTGGGCATTCGGATACCAAAGGAGAGCTGTCTGCGTCTTGGCCTGAGCGCGGGCGACCATGTCGATGTCGAGGTTGCTGAAACGGAGGGAGGGACCGGCCTGCTTGTCAGGAAGATAGACGCGCCCTTCTGCCTTGAGGGCCTGTTCGAGGGTTATGGGGGAGACTACCGGCCAGAGCTGCTCGACTGGGGCAAGCCTGTCGGCAAGGAGGTCTGGCTGTGATTTTCTCGCAGGGGGACGTCGTCATGCTGAGCTTCGACCCCTCTCTCGGACATGAGCCCGCAGGGCGTCGTCCGGCGGTGATAGTCAGCAACAACACCTATAACGATCGGACCTCACTGACGCTCGTCTGTCCTGTCACCAGCGTCGACAGCGGCTTCCCCCTGCATGTTCCTTTGCCGGAGAGTGCAGGCGCAGAAGGCTTTGTCATGACAGAACAGCTTCAGGCCTTTGACCTTCATGCGCGAAACGTCGATCTGGCACACATCGTCGGAGCATTGGACGAGCCCACGCTCGGCACGGTGACCACCTACCTGAAGCACTTCTTTTAGAATGTGAAGCACCCAACCCAGAAACGGAGAAGACCCGCCCATGACCCAAGAGACCCAGAAGACCTCGGATGCCCAAGATGCCCAAGGAGCCGAGGAGGCCCAAGAGGCCCCGGCCCGCAGCATCGGCACCACCTGTGTGCAGGGCGGCTACCAGCCCAAGAACGGCGAGCCGCGCACCCCTCCCATCGTCCAGAGCACGACGTTCAAGTACGCGAGCTCGGCCGAGATGGGCGCGCTCTTCGACCTCGAGGCGTCCGGCTACTTCTACACGCGCCTGCAGAACCCCACGAACGACCAGGTGGCGGCCAAGATATGCGAGATGGAGGGCGGGGCGGCCGCCATGCTGACCTCCTCGGGCCAGGCCGCCAGCTTCTTCTCGCTGTTCAACATCTGCGGGGCGGGCGACCACATCGTCGCCTCGAGCGCCCTCTACGGGGGCACCTACAACCTTCTCGCCGTGACCATGAGGCGCATGGGCATCGAGTGCAGCTTCGTGCACCCGGACTGCCCGCCCGAGGAGCTGGACGCGGCGTTTCGGCCCAACACCAGGGCCCTGTTCGCCGAGAGCATCGCCAACCCCGCGCTGATCGTCCTGGACTTCGACACGTTCGCCCCCGCCGCTGACCGCCACGGCGTGCCGCTGATAGTGGACAACACCTTCCCCACGCCCGTGAACTGCCGGCCCTTCGAGCTCGGAGCGCACATCGTGGTGCACTCCACGACCAAATACATGGACGGGCACGCCACCTCCGTCGGCGGCGCCATCGTCGACAGCGGCCGCTTCGACTGGCAGGCCCACGCCGAGAAGTACCCCGGCCTGACCACGCCGGACGAGAGCTACCACGGCGTCGTCTACACCGAGCGCTTCGGGGCGGCGGCCTACATCACCAAGGCCACCGTCCAGCTCATGCGCGACCTCGGCTCCGTCCCCTCGCCGGCCAACTCCTTCTACCTGAACTCCCACCTGGAGTCGCTGGCGGTGCGCATGGCGCGGCACTGCGCCAGCGCCCAGCAGGTCGCGGCCTTCCTCGCGCAGCACAGCCAGGTCTCCTGGGTGCGCTTCCCCGGTCTGCCCGGCGACCCCTACCACGGGCTCGCCCAGCGCTACATGCCCAAAGGGACCTGCGGCGTCGTCTCCTTCGGCGTCAAGGGAGGGCGGGAGAAGGTCGGCGCCTTCACC
>JAISGJ010000124.1 GCA_031263105.1 Coriobacteriales bacterium | reverse complement strand
GGGGTGTGAGCACATACCGTCAGTAACATTGTGCGTCAAACTGACGGCAAGCCCTACGTGTCGACTTGAGTTGAGTGCAATTTACTTATATAATCATCAATGTTAAAGCCGCATAGCTTAAGGATTACGTATGTTAAATGACGATGTAGCAGCTGCGGCCACGCAGCTGGGCGAGAACATCAGGACTTGGCGTAAGCTTCTGGGGCTCAGGGCCGAGCAGGTTGCCCAGCGCGCCGACATCTCCTCAGTCACGTACTCGAAGATCGAGAACGGCTGTCAGGGCGTCTCGTTGTCGAAGTTCCTGGCGGTGCTGCGTGCGCTCGGATTGTTGGAGAAGGTCGCAACCGCCACGGATCCCTACGAGTCCGACCTCGGCCGTGCCCGGGCCGACCAGATCCTGCCGAAACGGATCCGCCAATGACCACCGTCTACGCCTACACGGGCAAAGAGGACGACCCCCGCTTTGTCGGGCAGGCATACGTCAACCGACGCAAGGGGCGTCTGGCGACGACCTTTGCCTACGACCAGGGCTACCTCGCCGAGCGATCGTCATACCCCCTCGACCCCGAGCTTCCGCTCCAGGCGGGCAACTGGCCGGTGGCCCATGAGCTCCCTGGCAGCCTCATGGACTCCACGCCGGACAGGTGGGGACGCAACCTCATAAACAGGCGCTATCCGGGCCGACGGCTCGACAACCTGGACTACCTGCTCAACACCAGCGACCTGACTCGTCAGGGCGCCCTGCGCCTCAAGGCCGAGCAGGGTGGCGCGTTCCAGTACCCGGACACCAGCGTGCCCAAGCTGGTCGCCCTGCCAGAGCTTTTGGACGCCACCCGGGCAATCGACAGCCCGCGCAACAACGATGAGGCGATCCGCTATCTGCTCGAGGCGGGCTCAGGCTCGTTGGGGGGCGCTCGGCCCAAGGCGGTCGTGGATAAGGGCGGGCATCTCTTCCTGGCCAAGTTCCCCCATCGAAGCGACGCGGCCGACGTCATCGCGGCGGAGCACCGGGCCCTCGTCGAGGCTGGCAGGCGACAGATGGACGTGCCGGACTGCGAGCTGGTCAGCGTCGGCGGCTCGAACGTCCTGCTGATCCGGCGCTTCGACAGGCGCTACCCCAAGGGAGGCGGCGAGCGCGTGCCCTATGTGCGCGTGCCCTACATCAGCGCCATGACGGCACTCGGTGCGGTGGACGGGGAGCAGCGCGATTACCTGGACATCATCGACTTCATCGCCCGGCACGGCTCAAGGCCGAAAGAGGACGTGGCCGAGCTGCTGCGGCGCATCCGCTACACCATCGAGATCAACAACACCGACGACCACCTCCGCAACCACGGCTTCCTCTACGAGAAGGGCGGATGGCGCCTCTCGCCCCTTTTCGACGTCAACCCCGACCCGAACCAGAACGCCCCCCGCCAGACATCGTTCGCCGGCCACCTCGACGCAGAGCACAGCCTGCAGGCCTTGGATGAATTTGCTGCCTCATGAATCCGTCTCGGGCTATCGTGTATACTTTGAGCATGGGTTATGTGCTGATGAGATACGACGATGCCGTCTGCCGCTTTGAGATGTGGCACGACCTGGAGGACATGGATGAGCCGCGCCGGTTTGTCGCCAGGATTGTCGAGCTGCTGCCAGCGGCTGCATTCGCGTTGCCCGTGAACATGGAGCCGACCGACGCCGGTCTTACTGCCTGGCTTGCACGGCGCACCCTCCCGAAGAACCGCGCGAACATCATCAGCTTCCTGGCGAAGATGCATCTGGACGAACGGGACAAGGTCGGGATACTCGATGTCAGCTTCGGCCTGTCGCTCAATGATGCCTTTTGGATCTGGAACGAGGAGAACGGCGCCCCGCTGCGCTTCGACGACATCAACCTCTACGACAACGATTTCAGCGACATCGTGGCGTTGATGGCGTTTACGGGGGAGGGATCAGTCTCAGACTCGCGCTCTCTGGGGTCTTCACCTGAATACACGACCGGTGGCATGTTGGCGAAAGCCTGGCGACGCATCGAAGGGCGGATCTGTCTCTATAAGACCGGGACCGAAGGATTTGTCAATGCCGGGTTCGAGCCCTATTCCGAGCACCTCGCGTCTCAGGTGGCCGAGCGGATGGGCCTTCGAGCGGTTGAGTACCGGTTCGAGATGTGGAAGAACCGGCTTTGCAGCGTCTGTGAGCTGTTCACGTCCAAAGACATCGCGTTCGTCAACGCCGGTTCCTTGGTGCGCTCCGGGGGCATGAGAGCCGTTTTGGCGTATTACCGGACGTTGGGGGAGAGCTATTATCAACAGTTGGTCTCGATGCTGGCCTTTGACGGCGTGATAGCCAATCAGGACAGGCATTTTGGCAACTTCGGCCTGCTGGTCGGGCGTGACAACAGCTTTGTCGATACTGCGCCTTTGTTCGACCAGGGGATCAGCCTCTTTGTCTATGCCCATGGAGAGGATTGGGACGATCTCGATCGCTACCTGCTCGACCATCGCCCTGCCACCTACGAATCGTACATCGATTTCGTGAAACCGTGCCTGGGTGACGAACAGCGCCGACAGATCGAGCGGCTGTCAGGCTTCACCTTCGAGCGCCATCCCATCCACAACCTGTCCGAATGGCGCTACGAGAAGCTAGAGGCGTTTATCGCCAATCAGGCGGAGAAACTTCTGAGCGCATAGGAGCGCCTGATGGTCGGTTTTATCGCCTAGGGAAGCGATGATTAATCATTGCACGCCGTCTTCCGACCGGTTTGCCCCGTCCCCGCCCGTGCGAGCGGCGGCATTACCGCAAGTAGTGCCCCCGCCCGCCCAAACGGGGACGGGGCAAGACGACTCGGAATCTGGCATACAAGCATTGATCATCGTCTCCCTTCCGCCGCAAAGACGGCCGGCCCGCCAGAAATCATCCAACGGGCCGGTCGTGGTCGTGCGTGGTCGTGCGTGGTCCCTGGGGAAGTGCCGATTAATTGCTTGTGCGCCAGATGGCGAGTCGTCTTGCCTCTGACCAAGGCGGAGGCACCGGGCACTACTTGACGTAATGCCCGGTGCCTCCAACGCAGGGCAGAGGCAAATTGGCCGCCAGATGGTGCGCAATGAATAAATCGGTGCGTCCCTAGCCTACAGGCCCTTGAAGTCGGCCGGGGTCGAGTCGTTGAAGTTCGAGGCGGGGACGATGTCGCCGGCCTTCACCTTCGCGTAGGCCTCGTCGAGCGCCGCAAGCGTCTCGTCGGTCAGCTGGTGGCGGCCCGTGTCCTTGACGTAGCCTGTGGAGTCGGTCGAGGCGGTGAGGGTCTCGTTGGCGCCCGTGAAGCTGCCGTCCGCGACGGCCTCGAGCTGCTTGGCGACGTTGGGGGCCATGACCTTGAGCCCGCTCGTCAGCACGATGTTCGCGCTGCCGTTGGCGCCGTCGTCGTACTGGTCGACGTCGCAGCCGATGACGAAGGCGTCGCCCTTCTCCTTGACGGCGGTGAACACGCCGTTGCCGGAGGCGCCGGCCGCCACGAAGATGATGTCGACGCCCTCGGCGAGCAGGCTCTCGCCCACGACCTTGCCGCCCGCCTCGTCGCTGAAGTCGCCCACGTAGTTGCCGCCGATGGGGGCGTCCGTCACGTCGGTGCCCGCATAGCTGGGCAGCTCGACGACCTCGGCGCTGGTGCCGAGGTTCTTGTTGGCGTAGTTGACGCCGCTGGCGAAGCCGAACTGGTAGTTGACGTTGGAGGGATAGGCGATGCCATGGACCGAGGCGACCTTGCCGCTCGTGGTCTGCATGGCGGCCGCGATGCCGGCGAAGAAGCCGCTCTCCTGCTCGGCGAACTGCATGGCGTAGATGTTCTCGGCGGAGACCTCGTTGCCCTCGGCATCCGCAGGGAAGGCGTCCACGAGGATGAACTTCTTGTCCGGGTTGGCAGTGGCGAGGTCATAGATGGCCGCGAACTGGAAGCCCGGCGTCACGATGACGTCGTAGTCGGCGACTATCGCCTCGACGGCGGGGACGGCGTTGGCGGTGTCCTGCTCACGTATGGGAACCACCGTCGCGCTGGGGTTTGCGGAGATGAACGCCTGGACGCCGTTGTAGTTGTCCTGGTTGAACGAGCCGTCATCGACCCCGGAAGGGCTGGTGACGATGGCGATCTTCAGGCCTTCGCCCTCTGTCGCCGGAGTCGTGTCCGTCTCCGTGGTTGCCGGCGTGTTGTCGGCCGCCGGCGGCGTGTCGTTGGCCGGGGGCTTGTCCCCTCCGCCCGAGGAGCACCCGAACAGGGCCAGTGCGCATACAAGCGCGGCGAGCAAAACGACTATCTTCTTCATACCCGATCCTTTCAATCCTTCTTGCGTGCCGTCCTCTGGGCACACAGCAGCGATACGGTCGCATCTTTGATGCGCCGTGTCCAGTGTATCAAAAGCACAGGAGAAGGGAAACACATTACGGGTTACACGTCACACACGTCACACCCTACGTTACTGTTCACACCCCACTGTCATCCCGAGCCCTCACTGTCATCCCGAGCCCTCACTGTCATTCCGAGCTCCGCCGAGGAATCTTTGGACACGCAGTGTCCAACGGCAGGCCAGGGGGCCCTTCGACCTGCGGTCGGCCGCTGGCGCGGCCAAAGATCCCTCGGCAGGCTCGGGATGACAGTGGGGGTGTGCACAGTAACGGAAACACATTACGGAGCGCTGACTGCAGCGCGACCTGTTGACAACGAACATCTGTTCGGGTACCATGGGTCGAACAGATGTTCCCCTTTGAGAGGCTGTGGGCCCATGGAGCTCTTGGACAAGCTGACGATACTGGCCGATGCCGCGAAGTACGACGTCGCCTGCACGAGCTGCGGGGTGAACCGGCAGGCGGTCAAAGGGCAGCTGGGCTCCGCCACCTCGGCGGGCATCTGCCACAGCTTCTCTGCGGACGGGCGCTGCGTGACCCTCCTCAAGGTCCTGCTCTCGAACGTCTGCAGCTACGACTGCGCCTACTGCGTGAACCGGCGCTCCAACGACATCCCGCGCGCGACCTTCTCCGCCCGCGAGCTCGCCGACCTGACCATCGGCTTCTACCGCCGCAACTATATCGAAGGGCTGTTCCTCTCCTCGGGCATCCTCAAGGACCCCGACTACACGACCGAGCGGATGTGCGAGGCCCTGCACATCCTGCGCGAGGAGCACGGGTTCCGAGGCTACATCCACGCCAAGGCGATCCCCGGCACCTCCGAGGAGCTGCTTGTCCGGCTCGGCGTGCTCGTCGACCGCGTGAGCCTCAACATCGAGTTCCCCTCCGAGAAGAGCCTCAAGCTGCTTGCGCCCGAGAAGGCCGGGGAGTCCGCCTTGGGGCCGATGGCCTTCGTGCGCGACGGCATCAAGGCGAACTACCAGGACAGGCGCCTGTCCACCGTGCGGCGCACACGCTTCGCCCCCGCAGGGCAGAGTACACAGATGATCATAGGGGCCTCGCCGGAAAGCGACTACCACATACTCAGGCTCTCGGCGAGCCTGTACCGCCGCCTCGAGCTCCAGCGCGTGTTCTTCAGCGCCTACATCCCCATAAACAGCAACCCCCTGCTCCCCTCGACGAGCGAGGTCCCGCTCCTGCGCGAGCACCGGCTGTACCAAGCGGACTGGCTCATGCGCTTCTACGGCTTCGATGTGGAGGAGATAATCGACGACGGGCATCCCTTCCTCGACCTGCTCATCGACCCGAAGTGCAACTGGGCGCTCAACCACATCGACCAGTTCCCCGCCGAGGTGAACCGGGTGCCCTACGAGATGCTCCTGCGCATCCCCGGGATAGGCGTGCGCGGCGCAAAGCGCATCGTGTGCGCACGACGGGAGCGCCCCCTGCGCTTCGACGACCTCAAGAGGCTGAACATCACCCTCAAGCGCGCAAAGTACTTCATCACCTGCAAGGGGAAGTTCGCCGACGGTGTGCTGTTCGACCCCCTTTCCATCTACCACGAGCTCACCCGTCAGGCGAAGGGACGCCGCTTCAAGGGCGTGTACGAGGGCCAGCTCTCGCTGTTCGACGAGGGTCCGGGGGCTGCAGGGGCGGGGATGGCGAGAACGGCGGGGGCGGCGCTTCCAATGCCGCCGTTGCCGCCGCCGGCTGCGGTGCCGGGGCAGACACGGGCGCTTGCGGGAGCGTCCGCATGAGCCCCGTCGTGAGCGCTCCCGCAGGCACCGCCGCAGGCGTCCCCAGCGCCAACGTCCCCAGCGCACTGCTGGGCGACGCGCAGCCCGTCTACCTCTACGACGGCACGCTCGAAGGGATGCTGACGGCCGTCTTCGAGGCCTTCCGCCGCAAGGAGGTGCCGCTCGAGATCGCGCAGGAGGACGGCCTCCAACAGAGCCTCATGTGCTCCTACATCCCCATCCTCACCGATGTCGCAAAGGCCGAGCGCGTGAGGAACGGGGTCTCAGGCACGCTCGGGGAGCGCACCTACGAGAACCTCAAACGGGTCTTCCTCTCCGACGACGGGCGCAAAGGGGGCGTGATCGTGCGCTACCTGCTCTACACGATGCGAAAGGGAAGGAGGGCCTGCTCCCATCTGGCGAACCCTGCGGTCGCCTCCTTCGAGGAGCTGCTCGGCAAGGTCGCCAAGGAGGCGCACTACATGCTGCAGTTCGTGCGCTTCGCCCAGCTGGAAAACGGCGTCTACTTCTCGCGCATCGAACCGCAGGCGAGCGTGGTGCCGCTCATCATGGGGCATTTCGCGGCACGCTTCAACGTGCAGCCGTTCATGATATACGACGCGCGGCACGGCCTGTCCGGAGTCTTCGACACCGAGCGGTGGTGGCTCGTCGACGCACGGGACGTGCAGGAGCCGCCCCCCTCCCGGGCGCAGGACGGGTTCCAGGCGCTGTGGCAGACCTTCTACGACACGATAGCGAGAGAGGAGCGGCGCAACCCCGTCTGCCAGCGCAACTTCATGCCCAAGCGTTTCTGGGGCAACCTCTGCGAACAGATACCGCCCCAGCTGCGCAACCTCCGCCCGCAGACCACGACCCCCACCGAGGCCGCCCGGCTCGGCACGGCCCGGCTCGGCACTCGCCCGGACACAAGGCGCCTGCCCGCATAGGCGAGACGGGGCAACAGGGGCGTCCGGCGGCGGCCTCAGTCCGCCCTGATCTCCACGCTGCCGAGGTTCGTGCGGACCTCGAGCGTCAGCTCCGGCGACGCGACGTTGCTGTGCGCAGAGGAACCGAGGTGCCGCCCGTTCAGCGTGCTGCTGCCAAGGTCGCATTCGATGGAATACGCTATGCGGTTCTCAGGGATGCCGAGAGCCATGTCGAGCGCACCAAGGTCCATCGCGATGTCCGCCGTGCCGCTCAGGACGCCTGAGAAGTCGAAGTTCCCAAGGTTGCTCGTGGATGAGAGGCCTGCAATCGCCGCATCGTCGAGTCTGAGGTTGCCGCCATCCATATGTATCTCCGCCCCCTTGGCGACCTCCAGCCTATCAAGCTCGCAGTTCCCCAAGGACATGCGGGCATCAAAGGCCTCGACGGCGATGTCCTGACCGGTGAGGTTCCCCAAATCGAGCGCGACCGCGAGCCGTTCCGCCCTCAGCCCTTCCATGTGGAAGCTGCCGAGGCTGCTTTTGACGGACACGTCTTCGAAGCGTGTGCCCTTGGGATAGGTGAACACCATCTTCGGCTCGTATATGCCTCCGAATGGCAGGCCGAAGCCCCATTGCCCGAAGCCCCACCACGGGGTGTGCCGGTCGGTGCTGCGGATGACGAGCACGCCCTTCTCCTCCGAGATGTCGAAGTCCGTCAGGCCGGGGTCGTAGCTGCCCGTGAGCGAGAAGGCATCGCCTTCCACCATACTGAGCTCGAGCAGGTCGACGTCGATGTCAAGGCCGTCGAGGTCTTCCCACTGCCGATCCACGGCATTCAGGAAACCGGACGCGGAGTCGATGACGACCGGCCCCCCTCCCGTCAGACGCACCGCCTTCATGCCGCCCATCCAATAGCCCGTGCCGCCGAGGATGGCGCCTATGAGGATGAGGGCCCCCGCGACAAGCAGCAGGTTCCTGGTCGCCTTGCTCATTGTGCGCCCCTTTCCCGTTTCGTCAGTTTCCTGCGGATGCCGTTGAAAAGCCGTGCGACGCCTTTGACGCAGAGCCTTCCCAGATGCCACAGCCCCATGCCGGCGAGGACGCCGAGGCCCAGAATCACCAGCCCGGAGCCGATGTAGAACAGGCCGACGGCAGAATTCGAGAACAGGAGGAGGACACCGGCAATCGCCGCGAGGACGCCGGCGACCAGCAGGGAGAACACCACCGCCGCGAAGGATGCCAGCAGGGCGACCAAGGTGACGAGCACGGAGACTATCACGGCGACGACCGCGATCAGGACGGGCAGGCCGATGGGGAGCGCCAGGATGGCCAGCACCACGATCCAGACCGCATGCATCCCGGAGCCGCGCCTCTCCTTTGGAGGCGCGCCGCCTGTCGTGCCGTAGGGCACCTGCGCATAGGGCGGCTGCGCGGCGGCTGCCGCTGCCGGGCCGCCCGTCCAAGGCGGCGCCCCGCCCGCTCCCGCCGAGGCCGCTGCCGCCGCAGGTATCGCCGTCACAGGCGGGGGCGGGGGCGGGCCTGACGGCGTCCCTGTCGGTGCCGAGGGCGCAGTCGCCGCAGGCGGGGGCGAGGTCATCCCCATCGGCCCCACAGGCGCCGTCGCAAAGCCGCCTTGCGCCCCTATGCCCTCGAAGCCGCCCATGGCGATGTCGGCCTTTATCTGCGCGGCAAGGACGTGGGGGCTTCCGAGCAGCAGGGCCACGTCCGCCTTCCCCTCGGCCTCGGCGTCCTGCAGGAACTCGTTGTAATAGGCGAGTATGTTCTGGCGGTCGAACGTGGCAAGCCCGCCCAGCTCCTGCTCAAGCCGTGCCAGATAGGTCGCTCTGTCCATCATGCGCCACTCCTCAAGAAGCCATCGATCCGGTTGCGGAACTCGCTCCAGTCCTTGCGGAAGCCATCGAGCTGGGAGTTGCCGTTCTCGGTGATCGCATAGTACCTTCGGTTGCGTCCCTGATGTGGGACGTCGTAGGTTCGCAGGAACGTGCCTCCCTGAAGCCGCCGCAGAACCGGATACAGCGTGGACTCCGAGACGTGCAGATCCTCGCGAAGCCTCTGGGTGAGCTCATAGCCATAGGTGTCGCCCTGCGCAAGCATGGAGAGGACACAGGCATCCAGCAGATTCGCTGTTATCGGAAACCCCAAACGGACCACCTCCCATCCATACGTCAGCCATTCCTCATTTCGGATGCAATATTATATACCGTATAATATTGTAGCTGTCAAGGGGGAAAATGCAGAAAACCCGTTTATCCGGCTCGTTGCCGGTTAAACGGGCTTTCTCGTCACGACGGGCGACCTCGTCCCCATCGTTGCTTCCTGGAGCTGGTAGAGGGAGTCGAACCCACAACCTACGGTTTACAAAACCGTTGCGCTGCCATTGCGCCATACCAGCAGGCCCGAAGAGACAACGGACTCTCGTGCCTATGACAGTCTAGCGAAACCTCCGGGGTTTTTCCACTGTTGCACAGGCGGCTATGGGAACGCCCATGGGAACGTTACAGTTCACGCCCCCACTGTCATTCCGAGCCCCGCCGAGGAATCCTTGGGTCCGAGCGCCCGGAAAACGCACCGCGTTTTCAGCGAGGACGGGCCGACAGGCCCACGGGACCCGAGCGCCCGGAAAACGC
>JAISGJ010000052.1 GCA_031263105.1 Coriobacteriales bacterium | reverse complement strand
TGTTGAGGGGGGCGGGGAAGCGGCCGCCTCGGTGGGCGAAGACGGTGCCGGCGTGGCGGTTGACCTCCATGACGGGGGCCGAGCCGAGCAGGCCGCCGAACTCGAGGCGCTCGCCAGCCGTCTTGCCGATGGCGGGGATGAGGCGCACGGCGGTGGTCTTGTTGTTGATGACGCCTATCGCCATCTCGTCGGCGATGATGCCGACGACGGTCTCTACGTCGACGTCGCCCGGCACGGCTATCATGTCGAGGCCGACCGAGCAGACGCTCGTCATGGCCTCGAGCTTCTCGATGCTCAAGGCACCTTGCTCGGCGGCGGCTATCATCCCGGCATCCTCGCTGACGGGGATAAAGGCGCCGGACAGGCCTCCCACGGAAGACGACGCCATGACACCGCCCTTCTTGACGGCATCGTTGAGCAGGGCGAGCGCCGCCGTGGTGCCCGGGCCCCCGCAGGTGCCGATGCCGATGGCCTCCAGTATCTGCGCAACCGAGTCTCCCGCAGCGGGTGTGGGTGCCAGCGACAGGTCGAGGATGCCCATCTGCACGCCGAGACGCCGGGACGCCTCGCGCGCGATAAGCTCACCGACGCGCGTTATCTTGAAGGTCGTCGCCTTTATCGCCTCGGCGACCTGGGTGATGTCCGCATCGTCGGCAAGGTCGGCAAGCACCGCACGCACCACGCCCGGCCCGGACACGCCGACGTTGATCACTGCGTCCGCCTCGCCGCTGCCATGAAAGGCCCCTGCCATAAAGGGATTGTCCTCGACCGCGTTGGCGAACACGACAAGCTTTGCGCAGCCGACCGCGTCCCTTTCGGCCGTGCGCTGCGCGGTCGCAAGGATGGTCCGAGCCATCATGAGCACCGCGTCCATGTTGATGCCTGCACGGGTCGAGGCCACATTGACGCTCGAGCAGACGCGCTCGGTCGTGGCAAGTGCCTCGGGAATGGAGGCTATCAGCCGCACGTCGCCCGAATTTGTCCCCTTCTGGACGAGCGCCGAGAAGCCGCCGACGAAATCGACGCCCACCTCGGCGGCGGCCGCATCGAGCGCAGCGGCGACGGGCACAAGGTCGCGTGCCGCAGTGCGCGCACAGACCTCCGCGATCGGCGTGACGGAGATGCGCTTGTTCGCGATGGGGATGCCGTAGTCCCGCGCAAGCTGCTCGGCCGTGGGAACGAGGCGCTCGGCCGCGCTCACAAGGCGCTCGTAGACGCGCGACGCGCAAATCCCCACGTCCTCATGGCCGCAGTCGCGGATGTTCAGGCCGAGCGTGACGGTGCGAATGTCGAGGTTCTGCTGGGCGACCATCGCCAGCGTCTCGGAGACCTCCTGCGGGGTTATCTGCATGGGCGGCCCTCCTGAATGCCCCCCTGCACCTGCATGCGGAAAAGCGGACCTGCGGGCTTTCCGCTCATGCGCCGTCCGCCTCGATCAGCTCCAGGCCGCCGAGATAGGGCCGCAGGACGGCAGGGACGCGCACGGTACCGTCGGGCTGCTGGCAGTTCTCAAGGATGGCGGCCATCGTGCGCCCCACGGCAAGGCCCGAGCCGTTGAGCGTGTGGAGAAGACGGGCACCCTTGAAGGCGTCGGGATCGCGATAGCGGACGTTCGCCCGGCGCGCCTGGAAGTCCGTGCAGTTCGAGCACGACGATATCTCCTTGTAGCCGTCGTAGGAAGGCAACCAGACCTCGAGGTCATAGGTCCGCGCAGAGGAGAAGCCCAGGTCGCCGGTGCAGAGCTCGATAACGCGATAGGGCAGCTCAAGCTGCTGCAGGATGTGCTCGGCATCGGCGACCATGCCCTCAAGCTCCTCGAACGAGGACTCGGGGGCAGCGAACTTCACCATCTCCACCTTGTCGAACTGGTGCACGCGGATAAGGCCTCGGGTGTCCCGCCCGGCGCTGCCCGCCTCTTCGCGGAAGCAGGGCGTGTACGCACAGTAGTGCAGCGGCAGGTCTGAGGCGTCAAGCGTCTCGCCCCGATGGATGTTCGTGAGCATGACCTCGGCGGTGGGGATAAGGTACAGGCCGTCGGTCGTCTTGAAGAGGTCCTCCTCGAACTTGGGAAGCTGCCCGGTGCCCGTCAAGGTCTCGGCGTTGCCGAGGGCGGGGCACCACCATTCCTTGTAGCCGCGCGAACCGTGCGTGTCGGCCATGAAGTTGATGAGCGCTCGCTCAAGCCGTGCGCCGAGCCCCCCGAGAAGGACGAAGCGGGACTTGGCGAGCTTGACCGCGCGCTCGAAGTCGATGATACCGAGGGCAGGCCCGAGATCCCAGTGCGCCTGTGCCTCGAAGTCGAAGCGGGGGGGCGTGCCCCAGCGGCGCACCTCGACGTTGCCGCCCTCGTCGGCACCAAGGGGCGTGTAGGGAGAGGGAAGGTTCGGGAGCGCCATGACGATCTGCGTCAGGGCGTCCTCGGCTTGGGCCCTCTGCTGCTCGCAGCGCTCTATCTGCACGTTGAGGTCGCGCACCTCGGCCTTGGCCTCCTCGGCCTGGGCCTGGGCTTGGGCGGCGGCCTGGGCCCCGGCGGCGGCCCGAGCGGACGCGCCCTCGGCCTGTGCGCCCGCCCCGCCCGCTGCGCCCGCGCCCGCCGCACGCATGAACCCCCCTATCTCCTTGGAGAGCGTGTTGCGACGGGCCTGCAGGGACTCGAGGTCGGCGATGGCCGAGCGACGGCGCACGTCCGCCGCGAGGAACGCCTCGCTGTCCCACGCATAGCCGCGGTTCTCCATAGCGGCCTGCACTGCCTCGATATTCTCACGAACGAACCTGCTGTCGAGCATTTCGACTCCTTTGGCCCCTTTGCCCTAAAACCGTATCGAATAGTATAATGGAAGGACGCACCCGAGTTTTGGAGCACCTATGGGCACCTTCATCGACTGGCTGATCTCGACGCCGCTGGGCCTCGCCGCAATGATCGGCGGACTCGTCGTCCTGTTCACCCTCATCGCGCTCATGTCGGAACGCAAGACGCGCAAGCTGTATCCCGACCGCAACCGCAGAGGAACCAAGGCGGCCGCCAAGGCAAAGGCGAAGAAGCAGGCAGCAAAGCAGAAGTCGGGCGCAGGCGCAGACAAGAACAAGGAGGAGAAGGGCTGAACGCCTTGGGGCTGCCTCCGTCCCGCATCCCCAGACGCACGCCGACCGCCCCTGCCGCAGCCCCTGCTACTTCCCCCTGCCCTTGCGGTATTCGTCCCTGAAGCCCTTGAACATGCCCCGGGTCCGGCCCAGCTGCTTGCCAAGGGCGCGTGAGCCGGTGTCGAGCGCCTTGTCGGCGGCAGCGCCGGCCTTCTTGCCCATCTTGCTGGCAGCCTTGCGGGCACGGTCCGTCTTCTCCTTGATCGCCTGGGTCGCCACGGCGGTCTGTTCGCCTGCCTTCGCGGCAAGGCCGCCCTCGCTTGCGATGCCGGATGCCGCACGCTCGGCCACCATCGTGCCGTCACGATACCCGACGACAAGGTCCGCAGGAACCTTTGAGGTGCCGATGAGCGCCTTTGCCGCCATGCCGTCACCGACCCGCAGCGCGACAAGCCTGCCGGAACGTTCGTCGTACTCGACGGCATCGATGTTCCCTACCTTGTCGCCGTCGCTCGTGACGAGCGGCATCCCTTCGAGGATGAGGCACGTGTCCCAGTCGATGCCGAGGCGCTTGCAGGCAGGCTCGTCCCAAGAGTCGCGGTCGATGGTCGCGACCACCCTCCCGTCGACGACCCGGAAGGCGTCCCAAGCCAGGAAGCGGTCCTTGCGCTTGAACATGAAGAGCAGGTCGGGCCGTGCGACAAGATAGCCCGCCAAGGTATAGGTGTCCGGGCGAAAGACCGCACGCAGGACCTTGCCGATCCGGCGCGTCCCGTTCCTTCCGCCGGTCACGCGAACGTTGCGGAAGTCTCCCGTGCTGCGCATGGTGCCGTAGGTCAGCCTTTTGCTGCGTCAGGGGCCGCAGCGTCAGAGGCGGATGCCTCGGGGGCAGCGGCAGAATCGGACGGAGCAGCGGGGGCGCCGGACGGGTCGGGCGCAGCGGTGGCTGCGGGAGCGGAAGGCTCGATCTTATCGGCAGCAGCCGGGGCAGAAGGCGTCACGCCGTCCTTGTCGGCAGCAGCCGTCGCCCGGTCCTTGATCTTGGACGCTGCCGTGTCGATACGGCCCCGGACGACATCGGCGGCCTGGTTGATCTTCTCGGCCGCAACGGGCACCTTGTCATTGATCGCATCGCGGGCAGCGGCTGCGTTCTTGGCAACCTGCTCGGCAATCAGGGTGCGGGCATTCTCGATCTTCTCCCGCAGATCGTCACCTGTCCTTGCGACCGTGGACGGCACGCCGGCGACACTCTCTTGGACACGGGACCTGCCTTGGTCGTACCACGTCTGCCCTTTGCCCCAATACTCGTCTGCCTTCTCCGCGATCAACGCGCGCGTCTCCTCGCCGGCACGCGGCGCAAAGAGCAGCGCAACGCCCGCCCCAATGGCGCCACCGAGAAGGAAGGAACCCAGTCTACCCATATTGACCTCCTAGCGGACTGTCGTCTGCATAACGAAACCTGGACACGCCCCACCTGCAGCGATCACAGGTTTTGAGGATACCACAGAATCACCCGCCTTGCGATGCGACATATGCGCCGCAGCACCGCATCGCACCCGAGCCGTTACCGTTCACACCCCACTGTCATTCCGAGCCCCACTGTCATTCCGAGCCCCACTGTCATTCCGAGCCCCACTGTCATTCCGAGCCCCACTGTCATTCCGAGCCCCACTGTCATTCCGAGCCTGTCGAGGAATCCTCGACCGCGCCAGCGGTCGACCGCAGGTCGAAGGGCCCCCTGGCCTGCCGTTGGACACTGCGTGTCCAAAGATTCCTCGGCGGGGCTCGAAATGACAGTGAGGGTGTACGCAGCAACCTACGCCTTGCGGATCATCCATACCTGTGCAGCCGTCCCCTTGGCAGTGCGGGTCTGGGCCTTGGCACCGTTCGCCGAGGCCTTCCCTGCGATGTCGAGCACGAGGCCGCTGCAGGCAGAGTAGAGGGTGTAGCCGGACTTGGTCTTCACGATCGTCCACTTCTGGGCAACGGTCCTGTTCGAGGTGTAGACCTGCACCTTGGTTCCGTTCTTCTTGCCGGCACCCGCCACGTCCAAGGCCTTCCCGGACCTGACGTTGACGATGGTGTAGTAGCCTGTGGCACGGTCATACGTGAGCTTGAACTTCTGGGCTGCGCCCTTGTTCGGAGCAGCGAGCTGGAGCGCGGTGCCGTTCTTCGTCGATCCCCCCGCAAGGCTCAGGGCCTTGCCCGGCTTGACGGACGACGTGATGGTATAGATGCCGTTCGCCAAGGGGGCCTCCACCTTGTTCAGAACGAAGCGCTGGTTGACGCTGCCAGTTGCCTTGAAAAGCCGTATCGTCGTCCCTTTTGCGGCAGAACCGGCCGTGAGGCCCAGAGCCATGTCCTCGTTGAGCACCGACACGATGCTGTAGCTGTTGTTGGCGGCAGGGACGAGCCTCCAGCGCTGGGCCCTGGAATTGTTGGCGCTGTATTGCCGGATCACCGCCCTGTTGGTCGCCTTGCCCCCCGAGATGCCCAGGACCTTGTTGGAGTTGATGTTCCTGATGACATAGGTGGTGGTGCCCTTGACCCTCTCCAGGCGGAAGCTCTGAGAAGGCGTGGTGTTCTTCGGGTTCAGCTGGAGAAGGGCGGCACGTGCGGTCGAGGCGCCCTTTATGTCGAGGACGCGACCGTTGTTCTTGGCGCTTGCTATGGTGACGACGACCCTGTTGAAGTCGGTTATCCAGTGGGCATAGTAGGTGATGTCCTTGGTGGCTTTTGTGGTGGCCCCGACCCTCGTGCCCTTGACCTTGCCCGTATACCAACCCTCAAAGATAAAACCTGTCTTCCGAGGGGTAGGGAGCTTGCCGAGGGCGGCCTGATAGGTCCGCTTGAAGCTCGCCAGCGACACTGTGCCGCCATTGGCATCGAAGCGCACGGTATAGGTGTCGATCTCCCAATGCGCATAATAGCTGGCGTCCCCCGTCAGCTTCGTGGCGGTCGTCGCCTTCGTGCCGTTCGATGGCGCGGTATACCATCCCTCGAAGTGGAAGCCCGTGCGGGTGGGCTCGGGAAGGGCGCCAAGGGGCGCATCCCTGTCCTTCGAGACGGCGGCAGGATAAACGCTGCCCCCGTTGGCATTGAGCGTCACGGTGAAGGGCGTGTAGTCCGGCTGCAGGCTGTCGAGCGCCGCCTTTGCGTTCACAAGGCCGTAGCCGTAATAGCTGTCCTTGCCGAAGGTCCCCAGGTCGGTGGCGGTGCTGCAGAGAATCTGCTGAACCTCTTTGGGGGTGAGGGCGGGGTTCTCCGCAAACAGGAGGGCTGCGGTCCCCGAGACGATGGGAGCGGCCATCGAAGTGCCCTGCTGGGAGTCGAAGGCGGTGTTGTCGCCGGGATTCGCCCTATCGCTATAGGTGCTCAAGATGCCCGACCTGCCCGTCACCTCGGTGCCTGGCGCGGCAAGGTCCTTGTTGCTGCCGTAGTTGCTGAAAGATGCCCGCTGGTTGTTCCTGTCCACAGCCACCACGGAGATGACCTCGGGATAGTCGGCAGGGTACAGGGCGGCATCCGTGCTGCTGTTGCCTGCGGCGGCAACGGTGAGTATGCCCGCACTCCTCGCTGCGATGATCTTGTTGTGGAGCGCCGTGTTCTTCACGGGGCCGCCGATGCTCAGATTGACGATGCGGACATTGGCGGCGGAGTCCTTGTTGCGCTCCATGATATAGTCGTAGGCCTTCACGACGTCGGCCGTCTCGCCCTTTATGTTCCCCTGCGCATCGGCGGAGAACACCTTGATGGGCAGTATGTTCGCGTTGTACGAGACGCCGGCGACGAGCTTGCCGTTGTTCGCCCGCGCTGCGGCGATGCCCGCGACGTGCGTCCCGTGACCGTCCACGTCCCCCGTCCCTCCCACGGATGCAAGCGGTTGCCCGCTCACCGCGTCCCACGCGAGACTGGTGAGGATGTTGTCCTTGAGGTCGTCATGGGCCAGATGGACGCCGGTGTCGATGATGGCGACGGTGACGGTGCCTTCGACCTTCTTGAGGTCCCAGGCGTCGAAGGCCTTGACGTTCTGCAGCCACCAGCCATAGCTCCAAGTGCCCGTAGGCTGGGCATAGGGGTCGTTGATCGTCGTGGTAAACGGCGCGAGGTCGCCGGTGTCGGCCCCGGTGGCGGGAGTGACGGTGGCATTGGGGACAAGGGCGGCCCCTGCGTCGGAGGGGCCGTCGACGAGGGTGTAGACGTAGTTCGGCTGCACGAAGGCGACGCTCTCGTCGTTGGCAAGCTGCAGGAGGGCGTCCTCGACCGGGACGTCCGCAGGAAGCTCGACGAGCACCGTGGGGCCGTCGGAGGAGGCGCCGTCGGAGGCAGTGCCGGTGGCGGGGGCGGGGGCAGTGCCGGTAGCGGGGGCGGGGGCAGCATCGGGGGCGGGCCCCTCGGAGATCACCTCCACGGCCACCGCCTCGGTGCCCTGCCCGGAGAGCTCCGCCACGGACTCCTCGACGGCGGCCGTCTCGGCGGCCTCGGGGGCCTCCCCCGCCAGCACGACGATGACCTCGCCCTCGACGTAGGAGGCAGGGTCGTCAGGCAGCTCGTCGGCCGCGTCGGCGAGCGCGGCGTCGGCGAGCGTGGCAAAGCCGCCCTCCTCCTGTGCGGCAGCGTCAGCTGTTGCCTCGGCAGACAGGGCCTCCTGCGCCTGCGCTTGCGCCTGCCCCTGGGACTGCGAAGCCTCGTCCGCCGCATAGCCCGCCGTCTGCGGCACCACAAGCAGCGCAGCGAGAAGAAGGGCCAGCACCAGCCTGAGATGCTTCCTTGGTTCCTGCGTATGTCCGTGCCCCTTGGGTCTTCGCAGCTTCATGTAGCCCCCGTTGACTCACGTGCCTGTGTTTACCTAACAGCTTATTGTACCATCTTGTACCATCACCGCATGAGACCCATCACATATACTGCCTGGGCTCTACCTGCCGTTACTGACAATATGTGTTCACACCCCACTGTCATCCCGAGCCTGTCGAGGGATCTTCGACCGCGCACGCGGTCGACCGCAGGTCGAAGGGCCCCCCGACCTGCCGTTGGACACTGCGTGTCCAAAGATTCCTCGGCGGAGCTCGGAATGACAGTGGGGGTGTGAACTCATAACGCCCCGTTATCTGACAAAGTACTCGCAGGTCAGCCAATGCTTGAATACGGGATCCAGTATCTCCACTTTGCCATCGGAAATGTCGATAACCTCCTTTTCCCGAAGCGCCTCCTTGATGCGAACCACGTTTGCGGACGTCCCCAACTTGTATCTGCCCAGCGTTTCGGCAGAACTAAGGAGCTCCACTCCGTCCAAGACGGCCTTGAGGAACCTCATCTGACGTTCCGTCAGGGACTCGACGCTGCCGGAGAACAGCAGGCCGAGCTGATCCGTCAGCCCCTGCATAGCCGCGCCTATGGTTTCACCGTCGCATTCGTCGGTGGTCCTCAGCCAGGCAAGCTGGGCCAGCTGTTGCACGTAGTACGGATGGTTGTCGACGAAGTCCGCCAGGCGCTCCGCCTGTCGCACGGCAATGCGCTTGCCCGTCTTCGCAAAGCGCTCAACGATGAACGTCCCCCAATCGGCGTTGGCGATCTTGTCGAGCAGCATGATGTCGCCGAAGCGGTAAAACGGCATGGACGGATCCGTGAATATCTCCAACAGCATGTGCCGCTTGCTGCCATAAAGACAGTAGCAGACGTGCTGGTGGTTCTGCCAATGCGCACGCAGCTTCCTTTGGAAGGCCAACGAATCCTTGAAGCCGCCTATACTCTGGAACTCGTCGATGCACACTATCAGCCGACAGTCTTTTGCCTTCGCGATTCTTTCCGCCAAATCCAAAAGGTCGTCAGGCTTTTTGGCGGCCTTCTCCCACTCCACATCGAAGGTTATCTCCTCGTGCATGTCGCCGCTGAACGACAGCTGCGGGCGAAGATGCGCCAAAAACTCCTTGGCGGCGGCAAGCCATTCCTCCCATTTCCCAGAAGTTGCTTTGACCACCGAGGTCACAAGCTGTTCATAGAACTCCGCCTCGTTGCGAACATTGAACAGGTCGATGCTGCATGTCTTGGTTCTCCTGTCTTTGGCAGTGATGTCCTGCAAGGTCCGTTTGACCAGTGACGACTTCCCCCAACGCCTCGGAGAGACAAGCATCGTGTTCGTCAGCGAGAGGAAGTTTTGACTGAGCCGTGCGCGTTCCTGCTCGCGATCGGTAAAGTTCTCACCTTCGGCCATTCTGCCAAAAACGAACGGTGCGCTTTGCACGGCATCTCCTTCAGACTCTTGTTCCTAACGACAGCATCGATGGACGATCTGCCCATCGGCTTATAGAATTATAACTTATAAATGAGTAACTTACAAATGAGTAAGCCCAAAGGGAGGCTTTCGGTTCGTGTTTCGTATTTACATCTTTAGCGACTGCACGAGTCAGCATGTCTCCAGAGAAAGCGTGTTGTGAGTACAGGGCTTGCACGATGGCGCAAGAGAATGGCCTGCTTCTTTGGTCAGTTCAGCTGCATGATAAAGGATTGAAAGCTGTAGCTCTGGTTCTGGTTGTTTGTACTGAGACAAATCTGTGCCGACATCCGGTATGAAGGGACTCAGCATGGGCAGGCAGCCTTCGCCCAGCAGCATCTTTACACCCTCTATGGTCTCATGCTCCGCTTCGAGGCCGACCAGTAGTGCGGACCTTACGTTGCCGACACCGAACGCCTGCACTGCTTTTCTAATAAATAGAACTTTCCCAATGAGTGAGACTATATAAACCCCTCGAAAACCCTTGCCTGTAGACCATTTCCTCGCTTCCACGAGACGAAAGCGAGGAAATGGCCTTGTCTGGCCTGCGCCC
>JAISGJ010000149.1 GCA_031263105.1 Coriobacteriales bacterium | reverse complement strand
CAGCTCAGGGCCCCGGTCGACGGGGGGTCGCCCGCCGCCGCGGTCGCAGAGGCCTCGCCCGGCTCGGACTGCCAGTGGGGCTCGGGGTGACAGTGGGGCTCGGGGTGACAGTGGGGCTCGGGGTGACAGTGGGGCTCGGAATGACAGTGGGGGCTCGGGGTGACAGTGGGGCTCGGGGTGACAGTGGGGCTCGGGATGACAGTGGGGGTGTGACGTGTAACCTCCTGTGGCATATCTGGACAGCCTACGTGAACGGTGAGGAGGTCGAGACGCTCAGAACCAATACGGCCTATACGGGCCTGATTCTGGAAGCCGGCGACTACGATATCGAACTCAAATATCTCACCCCCTGGCTCAGAGAGGGTGTCGCCTGCTCGATTGCCGGAATCGGCATATTCGTAGGCATAGTGGTCTACAACCGCCGCAAGGCCAAGAAGTAGACCCTATCTTTTGAACAACTCGCTGTGTGTGCCAGTACGCGTGGCAGTCAAAATAAGCGCCTTGCTGTCAGTTCTGTAGACCAGCAGCCAATCGGGTTGAATGTGGCAGTCCCGATACCCTGCCCAGTTTCCGGTCAAAGGATGATCCGCGTATTTTGCAGGAAGTGGCTCGTTTCTCCTCAGCAATTGAATCACCTCGTCGAGAAGTCCCATGTTCGCGCCACGCCTCGCCATTCTATGTAAATCCTTTTTGAATTGCGAGGTCTGCTTCAACTCCAGCACGAGCTATTCCTCAACATCGTCGGCAAGCGCGTCGTTGAGCATGTCCGTGAAAGACGAATAGGACTTCGACTCAATCTTCCCGCTCGCGATATCCTCTGCCTCCCTCATCGCGGCGAGAGTCTCCTCATTAGGTATCTCACGACACAAGTCAAACGGGAGTCCACGGAAGTCAATGGACTTATAGAGAAACATGTTGACCGCATCCGAAAGCGAGACACCCATGCTCCTATACAGGTTCTCAGCCTGAGCCTTTATCTCAGGCTCGATTCGAACATTGATGACCGCCGTCTTCGCCATCTTTCGTTCTCCTTTCAGCGTTTCGGTATAGTATAGCAAAATGTATGACATTTGCCATACAAAAAATCATCCCAGATGAATCAATGGGAGAGCCTCAGTCCATCGGCGTGGCTTGGCGGCGGCGGTCCGCGAGGGCGCGGCGGGGCCTTGCGAGGGCGAGGGCAAGGCGGTAGGCCTTGGAGTGCTCAAGGACCCGCAGCTGCTCTTCGAGCCGCGCGATGATGAGGCACTCGGGGAAGTGGTACGTCATCAGGGCTTCGGCCCGGCGATAGTCGTATGCGACGGCATAGTAGTCGCACGGCTTTGAGAAGACACCCATCTCCGCAAAGCCCTCGGTCTTCAGAAAGTCGTATATCCGCTGCTGGTCGTCCAGGTGGGCGGTCTCCAGGTTCCAGAGGCTGAAGTCGAGCACCCAGCCGAGGAAGCCCTTTTCGAAGACCTCGTACACCCCGCAGGCCTTCAGCTTGTCGCGCACCGCGCGCAGGGCGTCGAAGAAGCAGAGGGCGAAGTCCTTCCTGGAGTTGGAGAGCGAGCCCTCCCGGTTCATGACGTGCTGGACAAGCGGGGTGCCGACCACCGCGATCCGTTCGGCGAGGCAGAGCGCAGGATACACGAAGACGCCGTCCTCGGAGTTCCTCAGATCGGGGTATCTGAGGCCGTGCGCATCGAGGAACGAACGCTTGAACATCTTGTCCCAAGGCCAGCCGATGGTGAGCCGGAACAGGTCGTCGGCGATGTCGCGCCCGGAGAATGCCGGGGCATTGGGCACCAACTCCTGGCGCAGGGTCCAGTCCTCCCTGGTCACCGCGCCGCTTTGATGGTCGCTGAGGGTCGATGCGCAGACCGTGACGTCGGCATCTGCCTTGCAGGCGGCCGCATGCAGTTGGGAGAGGTACGAGCGATGATAGACGTCGTCGGGGTCGAGGAAGACGACATGGCTGCCCGTCGCCGCATCCAGCCCCACGTTCCGCGTGATTCCCGACCCTCGGTTCTCTTGGTCTCTCACCTGGATCCGGGGGTCCCTGTCGCGCCAGGTGTGCAGCAGGGAGAGCGAGCCGTCGGTCGAGCCGTCGTTTATCGCGATGAGCTCGAAATCGGCGAAGTCCTGAGAGACGAGCCTTTGCATGCACGAGTCCAGGAAGGGCTCCGCATTATAGACCGGCAGGACGATGGAAACAGAGGACATGGTGGTTCCTAACTAGCAATCGGAGGCACCCTTGAGTCCGCGGCCAAGATGCTCAAGGACCTCCTTGTCGAGATCTCCTATCAGCCCCTCCGAGAGGCCGAGGTTGAGGTCTTGCAGGGTCACGGCCTCCTCGGTCCCCTCGAACACGGCGAACACGAGGGGGAACTCGTGGGAGACCCGCATGGCTGACTCGACCATACCACGCGGCAGGGAGAGGGCGGCGCTTTTGTCAGACATCTGTGAACAGGCGAACGGTCGCCCGTCGACGTGGAAATATCCCGTCTCCGCAGCCTCGTCGGCATGGGGCAAGGGCGTGCGGACGACGAGGCGGGCCTCGCCCTGAACGCAACAGACGCTCAGGCGGACGCCCTCCCCTGCGGTCCCCGGCAAGGGATCCATGACCAGCCTATGCGCCTCGTCGCCCGAGACGACGTTCTCCCCTGCGACAAAGGCGAGGTTGCTGTGCACAAGCTCGCGACAGAGAGCACGCAAGGGCTCCATGTCGAGCCCCTCGTACTCGAACACCTGGAACTCCCACGGTGTCTTCGCGTTGAGGCGCAGGCGAAACGACGTGGGCTGACGCTCGAAGAGGTGGTTCTCAAGGCCCTCGAAGGAGTCGAAGAAGGCGAGGTGCGTATCGAGGAAGCAGGCATCGACGTGTTCCTTCGCGTAGCCCTGGACCCGCTCAAGGCTGCCCCATAGCTCGCGGAACCTGGAGGCTGCGGCGAGCTTGTGGGCCTGGGCCTTCTCCTCCAAGGTTCGTGGGTCCCTCAGGTCGAGCGAACCCCCCGTCTTACGTCGGTACCAGCACAGAAGGGACTCCTCGCTGTCAAGGGCGGCATGGCCGTCCGCATAGGCGAGGGCGGGTGCAGGAGGCGCAAGGAGCCGTGCTGCGGTACGGAACGGGGCACGTGCGCCGGATGCCCGAGAGGAGCGCGGCGCTCCAAGGGCAGGGGTCTTGAACAGGACGCGGCGGAGGAGCTGCACGGTGCCGTAGTCCCTCCGGTAGTCGTTGACCCGTTTGAGCGCGCCCGCGCATCTGAGGATGCCCGACTCCCGGTACGCCTGAAGCTCGGCCCTGAGGGCGTCCGTCTCCCTTTGCCTCTGGCGCAGGCAATGGGCCTCGACGAGGCGGTCCGTGGGATCGGTGACGATGTCCTCGTACTTCCGATAGGAGAGCACGGGGTCGTCCATGATGTCGTTCAGCCGCAGCCACTCCTCCTCCTCGAAGTCGTCCTTGTCGAGCTCGCCTTGCCGAAAGGCGCAGAGGAAGTCGTCGGCGAAACGCCGGAGGAAGGCCTCACGGTACTCGGGCGCTATCCGGTCGTAGGTGAACCTATAGTTGTGGTACATCTTCTTCGACCATATGCGGTACAGGCGCGCATCGAGCTCGGGATGCCGCTCAAGGAACGCGTGCATGAACGCATGCTCCTCGCACATGCAGAACACCTTCTGCGTGCTGTTTATCGACGAGTTGGGGTTGTCCTGCCGGTAGAGGTAGTAGGCGCGGGGGACGAACATGACCTTCGTTGCGAACGCGAAGGTCTGGAACCAGAAGCCGTTGTCCTGATACGCGGCGCCCGGGCTCTCGTTATAGCGGATCGCATGGGCGTCGAGGAACGAGCGTCGGTAGATGCCCGTCCACGTGACCATGTCGGCATCGAAGGCCGCAGGCTCGCGCCCAGGGTCGATGACGCGGTCGTACAGCGACGCGTCGTCCGTGATGCGCGTGTACCCCATCCGCAGCGAGGCCTCCGTGCCATGGAAGGGCCTGAAGTCGGCCTTGACGAAATCGAGCCCGTTCTTCTCCGCACAGGAAGAAAGCTCCGCGAGCATGGCCGGCTCTATCAGGTCGTCGGACTCAAGGATCGCGACGTAGGTCCCTGTGGCCGCCGCAAGCCCCTGGTTCATGGAGTGCCCATAGCCGCCGTTCGCCTTGTCGATGATGCGGAAGCGCCCGTCGCGCGCCGCAAAGTCCTGCATGATCGCAAGGGAGCCGTCGGTCGACCCGTCGTTGACGCAGATCACCTCGATGTCGCGCAGGGTCTGGGCCTTTGCGCTGTCCAGGCACTGCGCAAGGAAGCGCTCGTTGTTGTATGTGGGGACGATGACGGAGACGAGGGGGGCTGCGGCCGTCGCTGCGCTGAGGGACGGGGCGTCGGGGACGCCGCCCCCTACGGGTGCCGCTGTCCCGGTCGACGGGGCATCGGGGACGCCGCCCCCTACGGGTGCCGCAGGCGCCGCCGCGCTGGTTCTCGATGCGCTCATTTGGCGCTTCCTTTGTAGGCTGCGCAGACCTCGTCCGTCGTCGAATTCATCATCATCCGGCCCTTCTCGATCCAAATCGCGTTCTTACAGATGCGCTCGACCTCGTCTATGCTGTGGGAGACGAACAGGACCGTCGTTCGATGCTCGTCTATGAGGCTGCGTATCTTCTTCTCGCACTTCTCGCGGAAGAAGATGTCGCCCACCGCAAGGGTCTCGTCGACGATGAGGATGTCAGGCACGATGATGGTCGCGATGGCGAACGCGAGGCGCGCCACCATGCCGGACGAGTAGTTCTTCATAGGAAGTTCGAGGAAGCTCTGCATCTCGGCGAACGCGACTATCTCGTCGAAGCACTCGGTGATGAAGGCCTTGCTGTAGCCGAGCAGGGCCCCGTTGAGATAGATGTTCTCCCGGGCGGTCAGCTCGAAGTCGAAGCCGGCCCCCAGCTCGATGAGGGGGGCGATGTTGCCCTCGACCAGACACCTGCCCCTTGTCGGCTCCAGCACGCCGGCGATGATCTTGAGCAGGGTGGACTTCCCCGAGCCGTTGGTGCCCACGATCCCGTACACGTCGCCCTTTTTCACGTCAAGCGAGATGCCTTCGAGCGCGACGAACTCCTTGAAGAACAGCTCCCGGCGGACGAGCTTGATGAAGTACTCCTTGAGGCTGTGAAGCTGCTCGCTCGCCATGTTGAACGACATGCCCACCTGCTCAAGGCGCACGGCATATCCGTCCTGGGGGATGCGCTGATCGCTCGTCGGCTCCCTGACGGCCACGCCCTTGTCCACATTCCTCCTCATATCCGGCATCCGTATTCCTTACACAGTCGCAACTCGCACCCCACTGTCATCCTGAGCCCTTCGGCTGCGCTCAGGGTAAACTCCGGGGCGAAGCCCCGCAGCCGAAGGATCTTACACATAGAGGATGAACTTCTTTTGGCTCTTGCGGAAGACCAGGAAGCCGACCGCGAAGGTGAGCAGGGCCATCCCCAGGCACAGCAGGTTCTCAAGCAGGCCGGGGGTCGTGCCCCAGAGAGCAATCTCCCGGAAGTAGGTCACGTAGTGGTACATGGGGTTGAACTGCATGATCTGCTGCATCCAGTCTGCCAGTGCGCTGATGGGGTAGAACAGCGGCGTCGCATACATCCACGTGAGCGTCACCACGCCCCAGAGGTAGATGATGTCGCGGAAGAACACCGCCAAGGCCGCGAGCAGGAGCGCAAGCCCCGAGCAGAACAGCAGCATATAGACCAGCAGCAGCGGCAGGAGCAGGACGTTGGCCGTCGGCATCACCTGGAAATATATCATGACGAGTAGCACCGCAATGAGCGATAGGGCGAAGTTCACGAGCTCGAAGAGCACCTTCTCCAAAGGGAAGATGAACTTGTTGACCCGTATCTTCTTGATGAGGGGGGCCGACTCGATGATGGACACCACCCCCGTCGAGGTGGAGGTGGACATGAAGTTGAACAGTATCTGGCCCAGGATGAGGTAGAGGGGGAAGTTCTCGATGTCGAAGCGGAAGATGAACGAGAATATCGCCGAGAGCACGACCATCTGCAACAAGGGGTTCAGCACGCTCCACACGATTCCGAGCACGCTGCGCCGGTACTTGAGCTTGAAGTCCCTCGAAACGAGGGAGGTGAGGATGAAGCTGTCCTTCCTCAGGTTAGGGAGACGAAGAGCGGTCATTGCGCGCCGCCGTCCGGAGCGGGCGGGGCGGGGGCGGGCGGGGCGGGCGGGGCGCCTGGGGCGCCTGGGGCGCTCCCCAGGGGCGGGGCGGAGCTGCCGACCGAATCGCCGGGGAGCGGGGCGGGGGCGGGCGGGGCGGGCGGGGCGCCTGGGGCGCTCCCCAGGGGCGGGGCGGGGCGATAGTCGGGGACCTGTGCCTCCAAGGCCGCACGGATACCTGCGTCGTCACCGTCCAAGGCGGCACGCAGGGCCTCGACCCTTTGCGCGACCGCCTCTTGGGAGAGCGGCACGCCGGACGACACCATGACGCCCTTCACCTGCGTCATGCTGGTCGCCTCGGACTCCATCAGCAGCTCCTCGTACAGCTTCTCGCCCGGGCGCAGGCCGACGTAGCGTATCTCGATATCGACCCCCGGGGTAAGCCCGCTCAGGCGTATGAGCTTGCGGGCAAGGTCCTCGATACGGACGGGCTCGCCCATGTCGAGGATGAATATCTCGCCGCCGCGCGCCATGCCGCCCGCCTGGATCACCAGCCGTGCGCTCTCGGGGATGGTCATGAAGTAGCGGGTGATGTCGGGGTGCGTGATGGTCACCGGGCCCCCCTCGGCTATCTGCCGCTTGAAGAACGGTATCGCGCTGCCGTGCGAGCCCAGCACGTTGCCGAAGCGCACCGCCGTGAAGCAGGTCTGCGAGCGTGCCGCATAGTACTGCACGATCAGCTCGCCCATGCGCTTCGTCGCCCCCATGACGCTGGTGGGGTTGACCGCCTTGTCGGTCGAGATGAAGATGAAGTGCCCTGCCCCGTACCGGTCCGCCGCCTGCACGACGCCGAGCGTCCCGAGGACGTTGTTGAGCACGGCCTCGCGCGGGTTGGCCTCCATGAGCGGGACGTGCTTGTGCGCGGCCGCATGGAACACCACGTCGGGCCGGTAGGTGGCGAACACCTGGTCCAGGCACCGCTGGTCGCAGACGGAGCCGATCTGCACGCGGATGTCTATGTCGTCATAGCGCCGCATGAGCTCCTGCTCGAGCTCGTAGGCGGTGTTCTCGTAGATGTCGAAGACGACCAGCTGCCGAGGCGCAACGGTGCAGACCTGCCGGGCGAGCTCGGAGCCTATGGAGCCGCCGCCGCCGGTGATAAGGACGCACTTCCCGGCGAGGTAGCCGCTCGCCATGCGCGTGTTGAACACGACCTCCTCGCGTGAGAGCAGGTCGGTCAGCTCCACCTCGCGCAGACGCACGTCGTCGAGCTCGTCCATGCGCAGGTCGCGCACGTTCGGCAGCGTGAGCAGATGGCAGTTGGTCTGGATGCAGGTGCCGTAGATGCGCTGGCGCTCCGCTGCCGTCGCACTGGGGATGGCGACGACGATCTGCTCTATCTGAAAGCGCCTCACGAGGTCGAGGATGTCCGCCGTGCTGCCTGCCACCTTGATGTCGTTGATGCGCTGGCCGATCTTCTGGGGGTCGTCGTCGACCGCGACGATCGGCAGCCCCTGCATGGCGTAGTCCCCGCCGACCATGCGCTTGATGGTGAGCGAGCCGGTCTCCCCCGCCCCCACGACGAGCGTCCGAGGCCGTGCCCCGATCGGCGGGCGCCGCTGCGCCTTCCTCCTCCCCTGATAGAGGTAGCGGAACAGGAAGCGTATGCCCCCTGCACAGAACAGGAACACCACCCACGCCACCAGATAGACGCGTATGGGGAGACGGACGCCGGCGATATAGTGGATGAGCGCACCCAGAAACACCGCGAGGGCGGTGGCGTAGACCATCTGGAGCATCTCGCTGGTGCCTGCATACTCCCAGAGGTTGTTGTAGAGGCGGAAGGTGAGCAGCGTGGCGACGTTTATGACCGCGAGGAGGCCGAACAGGAACAGGAAGTCAGTGTTGTCGAACAGTCCTTCCGTCTGTTGCGTGGCGACGCTCGCGAAGATGAAGGCGAAGTAGGTCGCTGCGATGTCCCAGAACACAAGAAGCACACTACGCCCTGTGAAGCGCACACTCATATACGCGGAGGTCTCCTCTCATAACCGCAGGAAGTGACGGCCGACCTCGTGCCGCACGCTCTTGCAAGCCTCTATTCTACCATCAACGGGCGGGACGCCGCCTTGTGTTGCCTCTTGCGGGGCGCTGTGCGGGGCGCTACGCGTTACTGTTCGCACCCACTGTCATTCCGAGCCTGCCGAGGGATCCTTGGACACGCAGTGTCCAACGGCAGGTCGGGGGCCCCTTCGACCTGCGGTCGACCGCTTGCGCGGTCGAGGATTCCTCGGCAGGCTCGGAATGACAGTGGGGTGTGAACAGCAACTGCTATGCGGGGCGCTACCGGCCGAACAGCCTCCGTATCGCACGCGGGAACGCCATCAGGGCGTTGCCTGCCTTGAAGGAACGGGAGTCGAGGACCTCCTGCAGCTGGAGGCGCGCCTCACGGACATCGCCTTCGAGCCTTGCGCATTCCTCGGTGCGCTCGTGCAGGGCGTGCCGGTACTCCCGAAGCTGCTGCGCCAGGATGTCCCTGGCCGCCTCCGGGCCGAGGCGCGCCGCCATCTGGCCGAGAAGCTCGATGCCCTCGTCGGCCGTGCAACCCTCCCAGACCTCCGCGAACAGCGCACAGATGTGACCCCGACGCTCGTCGAGGTAGTCCGCGATCGCGGGGTGACAGTGGGGACTGTGACGGTGGGGACGGTACCGTTCTGTCACAGCCCGCGTGTGACGGTGGGGACGGTACCGTTCTGTCACAGCCCGCGTGTGACGGTGGGGACGGTACCGTTCTGTCACAGCCCGCGTGTGACGGTGGGTGTGACAGTGGGGACGGTACTGTTCTGTC
>JAISGJ010000125.1 GCA_031263105.1 Coriobacteriales bacterium | reverse complement strand
CCCTCGTAGTGATGCATCTTCAACTGGCTTTCCAGCTTGCTCATCGTATCAAGCGCGACGCCAACCATGATGAGGATGGAGGTACCGCCAAAGGCGGTGATAAGTGCGTTGTTGGACAGTGAGAACAGGATGCTCGGGATAACGGCGATCAGGGCGATATAGATACCGCCCGGCAATGTGATGCGGTTGAGTACGTTCTTGATGTACTGAACCGTGTTGACGCCGGGGCGCACCCCGGGGATAAACCCTCCCTGCTTGCGCAGGTTGTTGGCCGTGTCCTCGGGGTTGAACACCATCGAGGTATAGAAGAAGCCAAAGAACACGATGAGCACGGCATTGAGCACCCAGTTAACCGGGTGGCCACTCGCGAGCACGTTGGATAGGTCCTGGAGCCATTGAACCTGGAAGAAGGCCGCGAGCTGTGCCGGGAAATACAGAAGCGCGCTCGCGAAGATGATGGGTATGACGCCAGCACCGTTGACCTTGAGCGGAATATAGGTGGAGGTGCCACCCATGACGCGGCGCCCTTGTATGCGCTTGGCGTAGTTGATGGGGATGCGCCGCTGAGCCCGCTCGATGAGGACGATGCCGGGAATGACGAGCAGCACGACGATAATCACCATTACCGTGAACGGGGCGCCCTGGCTGATGGCGGAATTGAAGATGGCGGCCGGGAAACCCGCAACGATGTTCGCAAAGATGATGAGCGACATGCCGTTGCCGATACCGCGTTGCGTGATGAGCTCGCCCATCCACATGATGAGGGCGACGCCGGCCACCAGCGTAAACACAATGACGGCACTCGTGAGCAGATCGGGCAGCGCGGTCGACAGATGTACCTGATACTGGTACTTGAACAGCATCAGATAGCCTATCGCGTTAATCACACCAAGGCCGAGGGTCACGTAGCGCGTGATCTGCGTAATCCTCTTCTGGCCGGACTCGCCCTCACGTGCCCAGCGCTGAAGCGAGGGTATGACCCCCTGCATGAGCTGCATGATGATGGACGACGTGATGTAGGGCATGATCCCCAGGGAGAGCACAGAGAACTGCGCGAGCGCGTTGCCTGAGAACAGGTTGAGGAACAGCAGGGCAGATCCCGTACTGTTGGGATCATTGAACGCCTGCGCGAGCTCACTGGCGTTGACGCCGGGCACGGTCACAAAGGAGCCGAGCCGATAGAGCGCTATGATTGCCAGAGTAAAGAATATCTTCTTGCGAAGATCAGGGACACGAAACGCATTGATAATTGCGCTCAGCAAGGTGGCTCTACCTTCCCCCCGGCGGCCTCGATCTTGGCGGCCGCGCTACCGGATACCTTATCGACCTTCACGATGAGCTTTTTCGTAAGCTCCCCGGTGCCGAGGACTTTGACCAGCTCATCGGCTCGTTTGATGACGCCCTTCGCGACGAGCGACGCACCATCAACGACCTCGCCATCGCTGTAGAGCGCCTCAAGACGATTGACGTTGATGGGCGCGTACGCGATGTGGTTGATGTTCTTGAACCCCGGCAGTTTGGGGAGACGACGGGCAAGCGGGGTCTGCCCGCCTTCAAAACCATTGCTCTTGGCGCCGCCCGCGCGGGACTTCTGCCCGTTGTAACCACGGCCGGCGGTCTTGCCGAGGCCGGAGCCGTGGCCGCGCCCCTTACGCTTGCGGGTTTTGGTGGACCCGGGGGCCGGAGCCAGATCGTGTAGCTGCATTTAAATCTCCTCCACCTTTACCAGATGTTTGACCTTGAAAATCATACCACGTACGGCGGGATTGTCGACCTGTTCAACCGAACGGTTTATCTTGCCGAGCCCCAGCGCCCTGATGGTCGCGCCCTGATCGGCGGGGCACGCGATGGTTGACTTTATCTGCGTCACCCTGAGGGTCTTTTTGCTGTCTTTACTGTCTGCCATGTCCTACTTCTTCTCCTTCCAACCGTAGAGCTTTGCTACGGTTGTGCCGCGACGCCGCGCGACCTCGCTCGGACTGGAAAGTTCCTTGAGTCCCTCGGCGGCCGCTTTCACGATGTTCATAGCATTGTTGGTACCCAAGGACTTTGAGAGCACATTCTTTACACCCGCGAGCTCAAGAAGGGCGCGCACCGGCCCACCGGCGATGACGCCGGTACCGGGAGTCGCCGGCTTGAGGAGCACTCTGCCAGCACCATAGGTCCCAAGCACCTCGTGGGGCAAGGTCCCCTCCTCAGTCAGCGGAACGGTAAAGAGGTTCTTCTTCGCGTCCTCGACACCCTTCTTGATGGCTATGGGAACCTCGGAGCTCTTGCCCATGCCAACGCCGACTCTTCCCTCACCGTCACCGACGACCACCAACGCGGTCAACGCGAAGCGACGACCGCCTTTGACAACCTTGGAGACACGGTTGATATAGACGACCTTCTCCTGCAGTTCAGCTACGGGTGCCTTTACTCTTGCCATCTACTGACCAGCCTTCCTAAAACCTGAGCCCGACTCCACGGGCGCCGTCCGCCAGGGCTTTGACCCTGCCATGGTAGATATATCCGCCGCGGTCGAACACGACGGTCTCGATCTTCGCGTCGAGGGCGCGCCTTGCGACAAGCTCACCCACGACCTGGGCACCCGCGACGGTCGCGCCGCTTGTGTCCTGCTTCTTGAACTCCGGGTCGAGCGAGGACGCGGCGGCAAGGGTCTTGCGCGCCACATCGTCGATGACCTGGGCATAGATATTGCCATTGGAGCGCGTCACGCGCAGACGCGGAACCTCGGCGGTGCCGCTGATCTTGCCACGTATGCGGGTCTGACGACGCTTGAGGCCTGCTGCCTTTGCCTTCTGTTTGTCCATCTTACAAAACTCCCTGTTCTCTGGACGGCGCCTCGGTCCTGCCAAACGACAGAACAAGCGCCGACACGGGCTCTATCAGTTACCGGCCGCTTTGCCGAGCTTCCGGCGGACGCGCTCGCCTTCGTAGCGGATGCCCTTGCCCTTGTAGGGCTCCGGCTTGCGCCAGCGGCGGATGTCGGCGGCCACCTGGCCGACCCTCTGCTTATCAATGCCGATGACCCGTATCTGCGTGGGCTGCGGCACCTCGAAGGAGATACCCGGTTCAGCCTTGACGGACACCGGATGCGAATAACCGAGCTGCATCTCAAGGTCGTTGCCTTTAAGGGCGGCGCGATAGCCAACGCCGACGATCTCAAGGTTCTTTGAGAAACCCTCGCTTACCCCGACGACCATATTGCTGATGAGCGTACGGTACAAACCGTGGTAGGAGCGCGCCTGACGCGTGTCGTCGATGCGCTCGACGAGTACGCTGCCCTCCTCCTGCCTGACCGTGACGTATTCCGAGACGGCCTGCTCAAGAGCGCCTTTGGGGCCTTTGACCCTGACGATCGACCCATCGACCGTCACTTCGACCCCGGCGGGTATCGCGATGGGCTGTTTTCCGATACGGGACATGATCGGTACTCCTTCCCGTCTACCAGATATAAGCGATGACTTCACCGCCGACGCCCGCCTGGCGCGCGTCACGGTCGGTCATCACCCCTCTGGAGGTGGATATGACAGCGGTTCCCAGCCCACCGAGCACACGCGGCAGCTCATCCTTGCCAGCATAGACCCGCAGGCCCGGCTTGGAGATGCGCTTGAGGCCACGAATGGTCTTTTGCTTCTTGGGACCGTATTTCAGGGTGACGATGAGCTCGCCGACCGGCTGGGCTTCCACCACCTCGTAATCGATTATAAAACCCTCCTCCTTGAGGATACGGGCAATCTCGACGAGTTTCTTGCTTGTCGGTATGGACACCGAGCTCTTGCCGGCAGAGTTCGCGTTGCGCACCCTTGTCAGCATATCCGCTATGGGGTCTGTCATCGACATGATAACCTCCTATGGTTCCTTCAGATGAATCCCGACTTTTGCGCTGTCGCCATCGCTTGTGGCCACGGCGCCTGGGCCGGGTTGTCCGGGTTTGTCTGCGAGCCTACCAGCTCGCCTTACGGATACCCGGCAGTTCGCCTCTGCTCGCAAGCTCCCGCAGACAGATCCGGCACAGCCCGAACTGGCGGTAGAACGCGCGCGGACGTCCGCAGCGGGTGCAGCGGTTGTGCTGGCGGGTCGAAAACTTAGGATCCCGCTTCGCCTTGGCGATCATCGATTTCTTTGCCACGTAGTCTCCAATCCTGGAACGGTTACGCTCTCAGAGCCGTGCCGTCCGTCCTTCCTGCTCACTGATTCCTTTTGAACGGGAAACCCAGCGCGTCAAACAGCGCACGGGCATCCTCATCATTGGTTGCCGTTGTGACAAAGGTGACGTCCATGCCGCGGACACGATCCACCTTGTCATAGTCGATCTCGGTGAAGATCAACTGCTCCGTAATGCCGAGCGAGTAGTTGCCGCGACCATCGAAGCTCGTGACGGGGATGCCACGGAAGTCGCGCACGCGCGGGATGGCCGTCGAAAGCAGACGGTCAAGGAACTCCCACATACGCTCGCCCCGCAGCGTCACCTTGGCGCCGATGGCCATGCCCGTACGCAGCTTGAAGCTCGCGATAGACTTCTTGGCACGGCATATCCGGGGCTGCTGGCCCGTGATGGCGCGTAAATCGGCAATCGCCGCGTCGAGCTGCTTGTTGTCCGCGACCGCGGAGCCAACACCCATATTGACGACGATCTTCTCGAGCGTCGGAATCTGATTGACGTTCTCGACTCCCAGCTGCTTCTCCAGCGCCGGGACTATCTCCGTCCTGTACTTCTCTTTGAGTCTCGCTGTCACGTTAGTTCCTTTCACAACCTTCTCGTTAAGCCGAGATACCGCGGGCACGTGGGCTTCCGGAGCAGACCGGCGCGCGTCCTGTCACGCGCATGCCCTCCGAGCGGCCCCGGCGGCGGGGCGGCCGTCTTAATCGATCGCCTTGCCGCATTTCTTGCACATCCGCTGTTTCTTACCATTCTCGACCTTGATGCCCACCCGGGTCGGCTCGCCGCATTTGGAGCAGACGAGCATGACGGTCGAGACATGGATGGGCTTCTCAATGCTTATGATGCCGCCGGACGGGTTGTCGCGGGTGGGACGCTGCGCCTTCTTGACGACACCGACCTTCTCCACGACGACCTTCTGCGACTCGGGCAGCGCGCGCATGACGACGCTCGTGACGCCGATGTCCTTGCCGCTTATCACCTTGACGGTGTCGCCCTTATGGATTTTCATTTTCGTCATTGCCAACTCTTCCTTCCGGCTCGTTCAGCTCAGGCTACAGCGTCTCGGGAGCCAGCGAAACGATCTTCATATAACGCTTGTCACGCAGCTCGCGGGCGACCGGACCAAAGATACGGGTGCCCCGTGGAGCGCCATTGTTGTCGATGACAACGGCGGCGTTCTGGTCAAACTTGATATAGCTGCCATCCTTGCGCCGGACTTCCTTCTTCACGCGCACGATGACGCAACGGACGACCTCGCCCTTCTTGACGTTGCCATTGGGCGTGGCTTCCTTGACGGCACAGACGATCACGTCGCCGAGGCCGGCATAGCGGCGCTTCGAGCCACCGAGAACCTTGATGCACTGGACCTTACGCGCACCGGAGTTATCGGCGACCTGCAGCATGGTTTCTGCTTGGATCATTGCTCTGATGCTCCCTTCACTACTTTGCCTTCTCGATGATATCGAGAAGACGCCAGCGCTTGAGTTTCGATTGGGGACGAGTCTCCATGATCGTCACGGTATCACCCAGGCCGGCGCTGTTCGCCTCGTCATGGGCGTGGAACTTCTTGGTACGGGTCATCATCTTGCCATAGATGGGATGCGGCTTGCGCTCCTTGACCTCGACCACGCAGGTCTTGTCAGCGACGGAGGATACCACCACGCCCTGACGTACCTTCCTCTGGTTGCGTTCTTCAGTCATTTGCTCGACTCATCCTCTCAACTTGCGACATCGATGACGATGTTGTCCTGACGCACGCGTATCTCAGTCAGGATGCGCGCGATGTCCTTCTTTACGATCTTGATGCGAGCGGTGTTATCCAACTGGCTCGTCGCCATCTGGAAGCGCAGGTTGAACAGCTCGGCGCGTCCATCCTTCAGCTTCTGTGCCAGATCGTCATTGCTCAGCTCACGTATCTCTTTAGCTTTCATGATTCCTCCCCTTCAGTTTCATGGGAGACTATCCTACATTTGATGGGCAGCTTCTGGATGGCGAGCCGCAGCGCCTCGACGGCGACCTCATGGTCGACATCGGCGATCTCGAACATGATGCGGCCGGGCTTGACAACGGCTACCCATTCCTCGGGATTTCCCTTGCCGGAACCCATGCGGGTCTCGGCCGGTTTCTTGGTGATGGGCTTGTCCGGGAAGATCGTGATCCACACCCGGCCACCACGCTTCATGTGGCGGGTCATGGCGACACGGGCTGCCTCAATCTGGCGGTTCGTGATCCAATGGGACTCAAGGGCCTGGATGCCGTAGCTGCCAAAGTTCAGCGCCGTTCCACCCTTCGCCTTGCCCTTCATCGATCCGCGCTGCACCTTGCGGTGCCTCACGCGTTTGGGGATAAGCATGCTCACTTCCTCCCTTCGCCGCGTTCACGCCTGGGGCGCTGCGGGCGGGACGATCCTTCAAGTGCGGGGGCCGGTGTGGCCTGACCGGGAAGTTTCTCCCCGTGATAGACCCAGACCTTCACGCCGATGGCACCCATCGTCGTGGCCGCGGTGGAAAAGCCATAGTCAATTTTGGCGCGGAGTGTGTGCAGCGGCACACGGCCTTCGCGGTACCACTCGCGCCTGCTCATCTCAGCGCCGCCGAGCCTGCCGGCGCACTGGATGCGGATGCCCTTCGCGCCGCTCTTACGAGCGTTCTGCACGGCCTTGCGCATGGCACGGCGGAAGGCGACACGGCCTTCAAGCTGCTCGGCGACCGACTGGGCTATGAGCACCGCGTCGAGCTCCGGGCGTTTGATCTCGATGACCTCGACGTTGACGTGGCCGTTGGCGATCTTCTCCAGGTCCTTGCGCAGCTCGTCGATTTCGGCGCCTTTCTTGCCGATGACGATGCCGGGACGGGCCGTGGTGATGACGACCTTGATCTTGTCGCCGGCCCGCTCGATCTCCACCTTGGAGACGGCGGCACGGGCGAGGCGCTTGTCAAGATGAGCGCGCAGCGCGAGATCGTTTTTCAGGGTGCTGGCATAGTCCTTGTTGGCATACCAGCGGCTGCGCCATTCCTCGGTTATTCCCAGGCGAAACCCGGTGGGATAAACTTTCTGACCCATACGTTACGCCTCCTCTCGCGTTGCGACGATGACAGTGATATGGCAGCTACGCTTGCGAATCCGCGATGCGGAGCCTTTCGCGCGCGGACGGAAGCGCTTGAGGGTCGGACCGTCGTCCGCGTAGGTGGTCTTGACGAAAAGCCCCTCGGGCTTCACCCCGTCACGCGCGGCGTTCGCCACGGCGCTGTTGAGGCATTTCTCGACGACCTCCGAAACGTTGCGCTCGCTGAACTGGAGTATCTCGCGGGCGCGCAACACGTCCTTGCCGCGAATGAGATCGATGACCATACGTGCCTTGCGAGGAGATACCCTCACATAGCGGGCCTGTGCTCTAGCTTCCATTACCTCTTGCCTTTCTTGTCGCCCGCGTGCCCGCGGAAGGTCCGGGTGACGGCGAACTCGCCGAGCTTGTGACCGACCATCGATTCGGTGACATACACCGGCACATGCTTACGACCGTCGTGGACAGCGATGGTGTGGCCGACCATCTCAGGAAAGATGGTGGAGGCGCGCGACCAGGTCTTGACGACGCTTTTCTCCCCCGCCTCGTTCATCGCGTTGATGCGCCCGAGCAGGCGCGGCTCGACGAATGGGCCCTTCTTAAGACTTCTACTCACAACGGTCTCCTTCGGTAAAGCAGCTACGACGGTCCTTTGCGCGTGCTTCGGGACGGGTCTGGCTGTCATGCCTGGCAGCGGGGGTCACTTCTTGCGCCTACGGATGATGAGCCTGCTCGACGCCTTTTTCTTGTTGCGGGTGCGGTGCCCCTTGGTGGGGATGCCCCACGGGGTCACCGGATGGCGTCCCGCGCTCTTGTTCTTGCCCTCGCCGCCCCCGTGCGGATGGTCCACAGGGTTCATGACGGTGCCTCGGACGGTCGGGCGGACGCCGAGCCAGCGCTTGCGGCCCGCCTTGCCGATCTTGATGTTGCCGTGCTCGGCGTTGCCGACCTCGCCGATGGTCGCGCGGCAGGTGATGAGCACGCGGCGCATCTCGCTCGAAGGCATACGGAGGACGGCGTACCCGCCTTCCTTGCCCATGAGCTGGATGGAGGTCCCGGCGCTGCGGGCGAGTGCGGCGCCCTTGCCGGGCTGGAGCTCGACGGCATGGATGGTCGTGCCGACGGGGATGTCCTTCAGGGCAAGCGCACAGCCGGGCTTGATGTCGGACCCGGGGCCGCTCGTCACCGTGTCGCCCACCTTGAGGCCCTTGGGCTGCAGGATGTAGGTCTTGGCGCCGTCGGCGTAGTGCAGGAGCGCGATGCGGGCCGAGCGGTTGGGGTCGTACTCTATGGTCGCGACCTTGGCGGGGACGCCGTCCTTCCTGCGCTTGAAATCGATGACGCGGTAGCGCCTCTTGTGCCCGCCGCCCTGGTGGCGTGTGGTGATGCGGCCATTGTTGTTGCGGCCGGCCTTGGCAGGCAAGGGCGTCGTGAGGGACTTCTCGGGTCGCGAGCGCGTGACCTCCTTGAAGTCCGAGACCGATTGGAAGCGTCGCCCCGGTGAAGTCGGTTTGTATTGTTTGATGCCCATAGCCTCTGTTTCCTCTGTCTCTCTACCACGGTACCGTGCGTGTCCCTTGCCGGAACGGACGGCACCCCTGCTGCCGGGCGGATGCGGCTAGACGCCGAACGCCTCGATCGTGTCGCCCTCGGCAAGGGTGACGATGGCCTTCTTCCACGAGCGGGTGTAGCCTTTGGCATAGCGCACGCGCTTGGGCTTCCCGCTGACGCTGAGGGTGTTGACCCTCAGCACCTTCACCCCGAACACGCTCTCGACGGCCTGGCCGATCTCGACCTTGTTCGCCTGCTTGGCGACCTCGAAGGTGTAGCGGTTGTCGTTTATGAGGTCGAAGCTCCGCTCGGTGATGATGGGGCGGATGATGACCTGATGGGGATCCTGCATTACTTCAGCACCTCCTCGATGCGCTTGAGTGCCGCCTTGGTGAACACCAGCGCCTTGTTGTCGATGAAGTCATAGGTGTTCGCTTCGGTGACGTCCCTCACAAGGACGCGGGGGATGTTGCGGAAGGAGAGGAAGGCGTTCGCATCCGCCTCGGTGAGCACCAAGGTGACGCGCCCCTCGATGCCGAGCGCCTCAAGGGCCTTGAGCGCCTCTTTGGTGGAAGGCTTCTCGAAGTCGAAGGCCTCGACCACGTGAAGCGCGCCCTCGGCACGCTTGGCGCTGAGCGCGGAGCGCAGCGCGATCTTGACCTCCTTGGCGTTGACCTTGAAGGCATAGCTGCGCGGATGCGGGCCGAAGACCACGCCGCCGCCCTTGTAGTGCGGCGCACGGATGGTGCCCTGGCGGGCGCGGCCGGTGCCCTTTTGGCGAAACGGCTTCCTGCCGCCGCCGGAGACCTGGCTGCGGGTCTTCGTGTCGTGGGTGCCCGCCCGAAGGGCCGCCCTGTGCGCCCGACAGACCTCATGGAGGAGATGGATGTGGGGGGCGACCCCGAACACCGCCTCGTCGAGCTTGGCGGTGCCGATTTTCTCCCCTTTGGAGTTCTTTACCTCGATGGGTTTCGATGCCATGGAACGCTCCTTATCCTCTACGCGGTGCGGACGCTGAGGAGCGCGCCCTTGCCGCCGGGGACGGCACCTTTGACCAAGAGCAGGTTCTGCTCGCTATCGACCTTGACGACCTCGAGGTTCTTCACGGTGACCTTGTCCGTCCCCATATGGCCGGGAAGGCGCAGGCCCTTGAACACCCGCGAGGGCGTGGCGCACTGGCCGACGGAGCCGGGCGCACGGTGGAAGTGCGCACCGTGGCCGCCGGGGCCGCCGCCGAAGTTGTGGCGCTTGATGACGCCCGCGAAGCCCTTGCCCTTGGAGACGCCGCTCACGTCGACGGTCTTGGCCTCGGCGAAGCGCTCGACGGTTATCTCCTGCCCCAGCTCGAAGTCGGCGGCACTTGGGACCTTCACCTCGCGCAGCACCTTCGTCGGCCCCGCGCCGCTCTTCCCGAAGTGGCCGGCCATGGGCTTGTTGACCTTCTTCTGCTTCGTGATGGGGTCGAAGCCGATCTGGATGGCCTCATAGCCCTCTTTCTCGGCGGTCTTGATCTGGGTGACGACGCAGGGACCCGCCTGGATGACCGTCACGGGGATGAGCCGGTCGTCGTTCGACCAGACCTGGGTCATTCCCAGTTTTCGGCCAAGGATCGTATTGCACATCGCGCTCACTGCCTCCCTACAACTTTATCTCGATGTCGACGCCGGCCGGAAGGTCGAGGCGCATAAGCGAATCGACCGTGTTGGGGGTCGGCTCAAGGATGTCGATCAGACGCTTGTGGGTGCGCATCTCGAACTGCTCGCGGCTGTCCTTGTCCTTGTGCGGCGACCGGATGACGCAGTACAGGTTGCGCTCGGTCGGCAGCGGGATAGGGCCCGACACCCGTGCGCCCGTCTTCTGCGCGGTATCGACGATGAGCTTGGTGGACTGGTCCACGATCTCGTGGTCGTAGCCCTTGAGACGGATCCTGATCTTCTGATTTCTTGCCATTAGGCGTTACCTCCAGCTTTAGAGACGATCTCTTCGGCAATGCTCTTCGGAACGGGCTCGTAGGAGTTGAACTGCATGGTGTAGTCGGCGCGTCCCTGCGTGGAAGAACGCAGGTCGGTCGCGTATCCGAACATCTCGGAGAGGGGGACGACCGCCCTTACGACCTTGACGCCGCCCCGGTCGTCGATGCCCTGTATCTGGCCTCGACGCGCGGAGAGGTTGCCCATGACGTCGCCGAGGTAGTCCTCCGGCGTCTCGACCTCGACGTCCATCATCGGTTCGAGCAGCACCGGCTTCGACTTCCTGAGGGCGTCCTTCACGGCCATGGAGCCGGCGATCTTGAAGGCGGCCTCCGAGGAGTCCACTTCGTGATAGGAGCCGTCGACGAGCTCGATGCGCACATCGACAACGGGGAAGCCGGCCACGACCCCCGAGGTGAGGGCCTCCTGTATCCCCCGGTCGACAGGGGTGATGTACTCCTTGGGGACGACGCCTCCGACGATCTTGTTCTCGAAGGCGTAGCCTGCGCCCGGCTCCTGGGGGTACAGGTTGATGAGGACATGGCCGTACTGGCCACGGCCGCCGGACTGGCGCACGAAACGGCCCTCGGCGCCCATGACGGGGTTGCCCGCCGTCTCGCGATAGGCGACTTGGGGCCTGCCGACGTTCGCCTCGACCTTGAACTCGCGCAGCAGGCGATCCACGATGATCTCGAGGTGCAGCTCGCCCATGCCGGCGATGACGGTCTGTCCCGTCTCCTGGTTGGTGGCGACCCTGAAGGTCGGGTCCTCCTCGGCGAGCTTCTGGAGGGCGATGCCGAGCTTGTCCTGCTCCGCCTTCGTCTTCGGCTCGATGGCGATGTCGATGACGGGGTCGGGGAAGACCATGGACTCGAGGATGACGGGCCGCGCCTCCGCGCAGAGCGTGTCTCCCGTCGAGGTGTCCTTCAGCCCCACGGCGGCACAGATGTCGCCCGCCGAGACGCTCTCGACGTCCTCGCGGGAGTTGGAGTGCATCTCCAACAGGCGCCCGATGCGCTCCTTCTTGTCCTTTGTGGCGTTGAGCACGTAGCTCCCTGCGTCGAGCGAGCCGGAATAGACGCGGAAGTAGGTGAGCTTCCCCACGTAGGGGTCGGTCATGACCTTGAAGGCCAGCGCCGAGAACGGCTCCTTGGGGTCTGCGTGGCGCTCGACCTCGATATCGGTCTTGACGTCGATGCCCTTGATGGCGGGGATGTCGAGCGGCGAGGGGAGGAAGTCGATGATGGCATCGAGCAGCTGCTGGATGCCCTTGTTCTTGAAGGACGCCCCGCAGATGACGGGGGTGATCTCGCAGGCAAGCGTGCCTTTGCGAATGGCGGCCTTCACCTCGTCGGAGGTGTAGGGCTCGCCCTCGAGCACCTTCATCATAAGGTCGTCGTCGAACTCGGCGGCGACCTCGGCCAGCTGCTCGTGGTACTGCGCGGCCCTCTCCTGGTAGCCGTCGGGTATGGCGGTCTCCTCGGGGTAGATGATGCCCTTGTCGTCCTCGTTGAAGTGCCAGGCGGTCATCGTGACGAGGTCGACGAGCCCGAAGAAGCGGTCCTCGCTTCCGATGGGGAGCTGCAGGACGGCCGTGCGGGTCTCGAGCCTGTCCTTCATCTGGTCGATGACGGAGAAGTAGTCCGCCCCGACGCGGTCCATCTTGTTGACGAAGGCCATGCGCGGGACGTTGTAGCGGCGCGCCTGACGCCAGACGGTCTCCGACTGCGGCTGCACGCCGCCGACCGCGCAGAAGACGGCGACCGTGCCGTCGAGCACACGCAGCGAGCGCTCGACCTCGGCGGTGAAGTCCACATGGCCGGGCGTGTCGATTATCTGGATGCGATGGTCGCGCCAAAAGCAGGTGGTGGCAGCCGAGGTGATGGTGATGCCGCGCTCCTGCTCCTGCGTCATCCAGTCCATGGTGGCGGCACCGTCATGGACCTCGCCTATCTTATGGGTCTTTCCCGTGTAATAAAGGATGCGCTCCGTGGTCGTGGTCTTGCCCGCATCGATGTGGGCCATGATGCCGATGTTGCGCGTGTCCTTGAGGGGTGTCTTTGCCATGCTCCGTGCTGCCCTCGAATCCTACCAGCGGTAATGGCTGAAGGCCCGGTTCGCCTCGGCCATCTTGAATATGTCCTCGCGTTTCTTGACCGAGGCTCCGACCCCGTTGGAGGCATCGAGTATCTCTGCTGACAGACGCTCCGCCATGGTCTTCTCCCTGCGCTTGCGCGAGAAGTCCACAAGCCAGCGGATCGCAAGAGTGGTGGAACGACGGGAGTTGACCTCCATCGGCACCTGGTAGGTGGCGCCGCCGACACGCTTGGGCTTGACCTCGAGCGTGGGACGCACGTTGTCCATCGCCTGCTTGAACACCGAAAGGGAGTCCTTGCCGCTCTTCTCCTCGACGATGCCGAAGGCGCCGTAGACGATGGACTCGGCCACGGACTTCTTGCCGTCCAGCAATATCTTGTTGATGAGCTGGGTCACCAGACGGTTGTTGTACACGGCGTCCGGGCTTATCTCCCGGCGGACAGCTGCTGCTCGACGCGGCATAGGTCTCTCCTTCACGTTCCTCTCATGGTCCCCGCCGCCCCGAGGGCAGGCGACGGGCCAGGCCGCCGACGAAGCGCCGGGGCCTGCGACGTCCGACTACTGTCTACTTGGGCTTCTTGGCGCCATACCGCGAACGGGCCTGCTTGCGGTCGTTGACCGCAGCGCAGTCCAGCGCCGCCCGGATGACCTTGTAACGCACGCCGGGCAGGTCCTTCACGCGGCCGCCACGGATGAGCACCATCGAGTGCTCCTGCAGGTTGTGGCCGATGCCGGGGATGTATGCCGTGACCTCCATGCCGTTGACGAGACGGACGCGGGTCACCTTGCGCAGGGCCGAGTTGGGCTTCTTGGGGGTGGTGGTGTACACGCGGGTGCAAACGCCGCGCTTCTGGGGGTTGCCCTTGAGCGCAGGGGTCTTCTTCTTGTCGACCTGCTGCTTGCGGCCCTTGCGGATCAGCTGGTTGATGGTAGGCAAAACGGCTCTCCTTCTGACTGCTTACCAGTGCTTATGTGCAGGCGGCCGAAGGTCGCGCACACACAAAGACACCACGGCCCGAAGAGCCGCGAAGTGGAATACTACCATCGGAACGCAGGGCTGTCAAATGCCACGCCCCCGGGTGTGTCCATAGGCTTCAAAGGGCTACACGTCACACCCCCACTGTCATTCCGAGCTCCGCCGAGGAATCTTTGGACACGCAGTGTCCAACGGCAGGTCGGGGGATCCTTCGACCTGCGGTCGACCGCTGGCGCGGTCGAGGATTCCTCGACAGGCTCGGAATGACAGTGGGGTGTGACGTGTAACTTCAAAGGACGTCGCAG
>JAISGJ010000104.1 GCA_031263105.1 Coriobacteriales bacterium | reverse complement strand
GCCCTTCGGCTGCGCTCAGGGCAGGCTCCGGGGCGAAGCCCCGCAGCCGAGGGATCTTTGGCCGCGAAGCGGCCAACGGCAGGAGCGGAGGGGCGAAGCCCCGCAGCCGAGGGATCCTTGGCCGCGAAGCGGCCAACGGCAGGTCGAGGGGTTCTTCGACCTGCGGTCGACCGCGTGCGCGGTCGAGGATCCCTCGGCAGGCTCGGGATGACCGTAGGGTGTGCACACGGCTATCTCACCTGGGGGACATCGGGGACATTGGACACCGCAGGCTCCTCCTTGCCGATCTGGCAGACCATGGCCTTGTAGTTCGCGCCGAAGCCCGAGACGCCGGCCGGCAGCGGGACGAGGTTGTTGCAGTTGGACTCGAACACGCCGAAGGGGCCTGCGGGATCCGCCTTGTCGTCGCCGTGGCCGCGCTCGGGGAACCACCAGGCATGCTCGCATTGGAGCACACGCGGGTCGTAGGTGCTGTTGAAGCTGGTCTTGTAACAGCACTTGCCGTGGTTGTTCCATATCCATATCCACTCGCCCTCCTCGATGCCGTAGCGCGCGGCGGTCTCGGGGTGGAGGTAGACGAGAGGGTCGGGATGCAGGGCGCGCAGCTTCTTTATCTGGCGGTGCTCGCTGTGGAAGAAGTGCGGCACGCGCGCGCCGGTGGTGAGGACGAGCGGGTACTCACGTGCCAGCTCGGGATCCGAGTAGGGGCTCTCGATGGGCTCGACGTAGGCGGGCAGCGGATCGAGGCCGCCGCCGGCGTACTGGAACACCATGGAGTATATCTCGGCGCGTCCCGTGGGGGTCGCGAATCCCAGGCCCCCGTCGTCGCGCAGGTCGCCGGTCTCGTACTTGCGGTACGTGAACTCCGGCATCTTCCAGACCGACTGCTGGAGCTCCCTCCACGTGAAGCCGCCCTGTTGCAGCGCGTAGTCCCACATATGCTCGACCGTCTCCCACGGGAAGGCGATGTCCCGGTAGCGCAGGCCGCGCGAGACGTCGACCTCGATGCCGTACTGCTCCTCGAGCCGCCCGACCTTCTCCCAATCCACACCGGGGAGAGGCGTGCCGCGTGCGATGCTCGACCGGGGGACCTTCGGCGCCGGCCTGTCGTCCTCGCCGGCTATGACGGTGCCGGGGACGACGCCCTCGCGGGTGATGCGCTTGCCCAGTTCCAGGAAGATGGTCTGGTCGGGCCTCGTGTCGCCCAAAGGCTCGATGGACTGGTTGATGCAGCTTATGGAGTAGGGGTTGAGGCCGCCGAAGCCGATGCGCTCGGCCCAGGTCGTGACGGGCAGCACCACGTCCGCCAGCGCGAACATCGAGGGGTTCATGAAGAGGTCGGACCAGACGATGAACTCCAGCTTCTCGCGGTACCAGCGCTCCATCTGCATCTTGGTCTGTGCGCCCATGCAGGCTGTGAAGTTGTTCGTGACGAAGTAGGCGGCCTTGAACTGGTAGGGCCCGTACAGGCCGTCGTCGGAGCCGGGGACGTGCTCCCACGACTCGAAGGTCGCGTTGGAGCTGAGGTTCTTGAAGCCGACGCCGAACAGCGGGTAGCGGTCGGCGCCCATGCGCTTGCCGGGCTCCTCCGCAGGGGCGAGCAGCTCGTCGTAGCCCCAGGTGCCCGTCCAGTTGGGCTGCGATATCCCCCAGCAGGGCCTGCCGATGACGTTGCCGCCGGGCACGTCGAGGTTGCCCGTGATGGTCCAGAGCGCCACCACGGCGTGGGCTGCCTGCTGGCCGCCGGTCTGCTGGTCGAGGGCCACGCCCCACTGGATGGCGGCCGGCTTGGACGCGGCGTAGAGGCGCGCGAGGCGGCGGATGTCCTCCAGGGGGACCCAGGACCTCTCGGCCAGCTCCTGAAGGTCGTACTCCCCGCAGCGCTCCGCAACCTGCTCCAGGCCGTAGACCCAGCTGTCGCAGAACTCGTGGTCGTAGAGGTCCTCCTCGATGACGATCTTGAGCATGGCCATCGCCAGGGCCCCGTCGCCGCCGGGACGCACGCGCAGCCACATCTCTCCGGCGCGGGCGGCCAGCCAGGTGAGCTGCGGGTCGATGACGGCCACCTTCATGCCGCGCTGCATGAGGTCGGTGAACCAGTGGCCGAAGAAGCCGTCGGCGTTGGAGTAGAAGGGGTTGTGGCCCCAGACGATGCAGAGCTCGGGCACCACGTAGCGCGGGTCGTCGTAGCGCAGCGGAAGGAACTGCGAGCAGTCCATGACCGCCGCGTCCCCGAGCATGCAGGCCATGGACGCGATGCGCGGCAGGTAGCAGGAGTTGCCGGCGAAGTAGGGGACCCCCTCGTTGGGGCTGCCCAGGCAGGCGTTGAGGCGCGTGACCTGGTGGATGTCGCGGCCGGTGCCTTGGCACATCATGATGGCCTCCGGGCCGTGCTCGGCCGAGATGCGCTTGAACTCCCGCTCGATGAGGTCGTAGGCCTCGTCCCAGCCGATGCGCTCGAAGGCGTCCCTCCCACGGTCTGAGCGGGCCCGCTTCATAGGGTGCATCAGGCGCTCCTCATGGTAGACCACGTCGCACATCGCGAGGCAGCGGCTGCACAGGCGCCCTTGGTTGTAGGGGTTCTCGGGGTCGCCCTCGACCTTGACGAGCCTTCCGTCCTTCACGTACTGCAGGACCCCGCAGGCGTTGTGGCAGCCCGGCGCCGACCGTGCGTGGCCTCGTATGACGGTGCAGCCGTCCTCCTCCCACTGGACCGGCCGCGTGTCCGCGAGGACGTCGGTGCGCTCGGGGAGCATGCCCCCGTAGATGTCCGACAACGCCTGGACAGGGGCCGTGCCTTGGGTGCCTTGGATAGGGGCTGTATCTTGAATGGGGGCCGCGCCTTGGATGGGGGCCGCGCTCTGTTCGCCCATAGGACTCCTCTCCCGTTCCGTCCGGGAACCGTGCCGTCGCTCCCGCAGCCCGGCCTGTCAGGGAGCCGGGGCGGGGGAGCGGGCCGTTTCTGTTACGGAAGGAAGTCTAGGGAGCCGTCCGGGGGAGGCATTCCCCGCAGAGGGTTAGGCCGAGGAATTCAGCATCCTGGGCTGAGAGTGCGGGTGGCTCATACTATGCGACTGAGGGGCGGTCGGTGACGGGCCGACGCTTTGTTAGCTGGATGCGTTCTCGCTCCCGGAGGCGGCGCTGTCGGCGGGGGCGGAGGCATCGCCTCCAGCGTCTGGGGTGCTGCTGCTGGCAGCATTGCCTGAGCCGGAGGCAACGTCGTTGTTCCCGGTGTCCTTGGCAGCGCCCCCGCCCCCAGAGCCAGCGGCGGCCTTTGCCGTCAGGGCCTCGACGGGGCAGGCGGGGCTGCCCTCGCGGTAGGTGAGGGTCACGGTGTCGCCCACGTCCACGGCGAGCACGTCGAGCAGGCCCGGCAGCTCACAGTCGTAGATGCGCTCGTCGTCCTCGAGCGTCAGGTAGACGTGCGAGTTGCCCTCGATGACGGCGGTGGCGATGCGCTCGACGGTGCCGCTCGCCTCTGCGCTCGCCGCCGGCTGCTCGCCCGGCAGCTCGGTGCCGTTTTTCACGAGCATGTTCTTGTAGGACTGCTCGCAGCTCGCCACCGTGTCGCCGACGGCGACGGTCTGGAAGTGCTGGATGTCGAGCATGGCGTACATCTTCACGAGTCCCACGCTGTCCTTCAGCGCCATGAAGTAGGTCGGCTGGCCGCTGATGTTCAAAAGGAGCGGGAAGGTCGCCTGGTAGCGGAGGTCCTGCACCTGCCCCTCGGCCGAGTTCATCGCCGAGTCCTCGGTCGCGCCGGCGATGGCGTAGAAGTGCGACTCCTTGGTGCGCTGGTTGACCAGCAGGAATCCGACTATCGAGTTGTCTGTGGTCGCCGAGGTGACGCCCGAGTAGACCCAGACGTCGTCGTCCTTGGCGATGTAGTTGTAGCCCTGGCGCCCGTCGGTCCCCGGCGTGGTATGGACCACGCCCGCCTGGCCGATCCACGAGTTGAGCCAGCCGCTGTCGTAGGCGCCGTGCCAGTTGTACTGCTCGATGAGCAGCTCCGCCGGGAAGACGCGGTCCACCCAGCTCGGGACCTCCTCGATGGCCAGGTCGGTGCACTCGCCGTTCGTCGCGTCGCAGAGCACGGCGCGCCTGATGTCCGTGCCGCCGAAGAGCCCTATGGTGCGCGTCTGCACCGGGAAGACCCACCAGGGCCTGCCCTCCTCGTCGATCTCGAAGGACTTCTGGTCGAACATGTAGAAGGGATAGCTGAGCTGGACGTGCCGGTCGATGTTGCGCCCGAAGGGCTCGGACTCCGAGTAGAGGATGGGCTCGGTCAGCCTCACGATCTCGGGGTTCTGGGTGGTCATGTCGATGAGCACGTAGGCCGGGATGCCCTCGGTGCGGTTGTTGAACCACTTGAAGAAGTCGGCGTAGCCGATGGGGCTCACGCGCACCGGCTTGCTCCGGTAGTTGATCTGGCTGTATATCTCGGAGATCTCGAACTGGCTCACGTACTCCGGTATCTCCCCCATGACCCTGTTGCCGAGCAGCGCGGCCGAGTTGCGGTCTATGACGGGTATCTCCTCGTAGTTCACCTCGCTGATGCTCTCAGTGAAGTCTCGGTTCTGGATGTCGAGCACGGCCGCGTAACGCTCCGCGTTTCCCGGGAAGATGACCGAGGAGAGTATCCCGCCGACGAGTGCTGCGGCGAGGACGGCGACCGGCAGGTAGGAGATGCGCTTCCAGAGCTTCGCCTTGGAAGGGGAGGCCTCCCGTTTGGGCGTGCCGCGCTTCGCCGAGCCCGAGCGGAAGCGGAAGAACAGGAACAGCGGCAGCAGGATGAAGACGGTGACGAAGGACCAGGTGTCGACGCTGTGGACGTTGATGGCCGGATGGAACCACCAGTACGCCAGCGCGATTATGGGGACGAGCGCGATGAGGAATATGATCAGCAGCCGCTTCGAGAGCCTCCTCAGCCGCTCCGCCTGCTCCTTGGGAGGGCTCGCCCACTTCTGCTCCCCCGGCTCCTGCCGCTTTGCGAAGGAATCCAACAGGTCCTGCCACGTCATCGTGCTCTTTGCCATAACTGCCTTCTCCTTGTGTCGGTCCAGGGCGGTCGGGTGGTTCGGGTCGGTGCTGGTCGGTGCTGGTCGGTGCGGGGGTCTCTCAAATATGCCTTCGGCACTCCCCAGAAGACAGTATGACACAACCGCCCCCATAGAGGGCCGACAGCCAGGTATCGGCTCCGTGTCGCGCAGCCCCCCTCCGTCCCCTTGTTACTCACACCCCGCCGCCGCCCCGGCCCCCCGCTGCCGCCCCGGCCC